>NZ_JANMZH010000513.1:0-28059 GCF_031383065.1 Microcoleus sp. OTE_8_concoct_300
TTCTTGTGGGATGGGCATCTTGCCCGTCCAATAAATTTATGAAAAGGACTTTTGCAAGAGGTCTAATCAAATCCCCGACTTCTTTGAGAAGTCGGGGATTTCGCCTGCAATGATTGGTAAAGGCCAGAACCGCTAACATCAAAGAAAACACAGTTAAATTCATCCGTGTATCCGTGTCATGTCTTCCCTTATTTCAGTTCAACATTTACCGTAGCAGACATCCCCGGTGCAATTCGCGATTCATAGCCTTTAATGCTTTCGGCATCAAACACAACTTTTACCGGAATTCGCTGCACAACTTTGGTGAAATTGCCCGTAGCATTATCGGGAGGCAATAAGGAGAATTGAGCGCCAGAAGCAGGGGAGAAACTATCGAGACGACCCTCAAATTTACGGCCACCAAAAGCATCTAACTTGATTTCTACTTTTTGGCCTGGTTTCATATTTGCCAGTTGCGTTTCTTTGAAGTTAGCAATTACCCACAAATCGTTACTGACGATCGCCATTAACGGAGTTCCCGGCTGCACCCGCTGCCCGACTTCAACCGATTTGCGGCCGATTTGTCCGGCGGCCGGAGCAGTAATATTCGTGTAGGAAAGTTGCAGTTGAGCGTCTTTAACCGACGCTTCCGATTGCCCGATCGCAGCTTTAGCAGCATCATACTGCGATCGACTGACTTTAGTTTGTTCGCCCGTAGCTTGCGCCTGTTGCAATCCGCCCTTCGATGCAGCAAGTTTGGCAACGGCTGCGCTAATACCTTCTTGTGCTAGGGCGACTTTAGCTTGAGCGCTGGCGACACCAACTTGGGCGCGCGCTACTTGGGCTTCGGCTTGTTTTACTCCTTCTTGAGCTTGGGCTACTGCTGCTTGGGCTGCGGTTACGCCTTCCTTGGCTTGAGCTAAGCGCGCTCTGGCTTGTGCAATTCCTTGTTGGGCTGCGCTGCTTTGACCTGCGGCTACTTCGTAGGCGGCTTTGGCGGAGTCTAGTTGCTGGCGGGCGATCGCACCTTCTTCCTGCAAGCTTTCGTACCGTCTATAATCAGCTTGCGTCTTGACCAGATTAGCTTGCGCTTGTGCTAGCTGAGCTTGCGCTGCGGCAATCCCGGCTTCGGCTTCCCTCACTTTAGCTTCAGCTTGGGGAATGCCGGCTTCGGCTTGGGCGACTTTAGCTTGCGCTGCGGGTACGCCGGCTTCGGCTTCAGCGACTGCGGCAACGGCTGCGGGTACGCCTTGTTCGGCTTCTCTAATTGCTGCTTGGGCGGTGGAAATGGCAGCGTTGGCGCTGCCGATGTCTCCTTGGGCTTGGGCTGTTTTGCCTTGGCTGGTTTGAGAGGCTAGGGAAATATTTGCTTCGGCTGCTTCGGCTTGGCGGCGGGCGTTTTCTAAGGCTGCTTGGGCTTGTTGGACTTTAACTTGGTAGTCGCGGGGGTCGAGTTTAATCAGCAGTTGTCCTGGTTTTACTTGTTGGTTGTCTTGTACTAAGACTTCGGCGACTGTACCGTTGACGCGGCTGCTGATTTGGTGGATGTGTCCGGCAACTGTGGCGTTTTCGGTTTCTTGGTGGATGGAAGCGTATTGCCAGTAGCGGTAGCCGAAGCTGCCTGCTGCGATCGCCCCTAGGCCCAGCGCTGCTAAGATCAACGCTTTCGGGGCTTTTTTCTTCGGCGTTTCCGCAGGCGACAGGGGTGCTTGCAGTTCTGTTTCTGCGCCTGTTTTGACTTCGGCGGGGGCGCTGATTTCTGTTTCTGGGGCTGGTATGACCGGCACCATTTTAGCTTGGGTGTTGTCGTCGATCGGCTTTTCTAATAGGGCGACTGCTTTGCCTTTGCCGTTGCCGTTGAATTCTGCTGGGTTAGTTTCGTTTGGGCCTTTCATGGTATTTGATTCCTGATACTTTAGTAAGATGTCGTTTGTTTAGGGTGCGTAGTTTTTATTTAGGAAAACGGCTTTTTTTTAAGAGTGCGTAGTATTTTGCGGTTATTTGTAATGTAGTAGAGGTAGATGCTGCTGCACTTCACTCAAAAGATTGATTTGTCGGTTTAGGAGAGATTCAGGATCGCTCGATCGATCAGTTGGGAAAAGAGTTCTCGATCGGCCTCTGAAATTCCCTCGACAGCTCGATCTCTGATTTTAGCTACCAGCGGGGGCAATACCTCTTGCAGTTCCCTGCCGGAGTCTGTCAGCCAAATGCGCCAAATGCGGCGATCGCGCGTGTCTCTCTCGCGGCGGACTAGGCCTCTTTCTTCCATGCGATCGAGCACGCCTGTCAGCGTCCCGCCTACCTGTTGCAGTTTGTCGCCAATGCTGGAAGTCGGCAAACCGTCTTCTTGCCACAAGCAGCACAGTACCAGCCAGTGAAAAGGTGTCAATCCAAAGGGTTCAAGTACCTCTTGCAGCCTGCGACTGCCTAGCTGTGCCAGAAGTTTCAGACGGTAGCCCAGGCTTTGGGGGGCGAGAATGTCGTGCCACTGAGCTAGATGTGTGCGATCGACAGTGGATGTAGTAACCATTGGCTTATTACTTAGCGTTCGTACTATTAGTGTAAAATGCTTTTTGGAAGATGTCAAGGGGGTGCAAGCAGGTTTTTTGGCGATCGAGTGCTACGCTAAAACCGGGAATCCGCCCTCTGCCGGATATGTTAACAATTCTTAATTGTTCTTAAACTAGAAAGAGTAAATCTAGTTTTCGATCTGAATTTATGTTGCTTCCAGCCGACAAACGCACCAAGTTAGACGACACCGACGACAATTTGTTCTATTCCTATCCCCGGTTTGTGACTCACGTAGACGATGGATTCATTCAGCAACTAACCGATTTGTATCGGGAACGGCTGAAGCCGAATAGTCGGATTTTTGATATGATGAGCAGTTGGGTTTCTCACTTCCCCGACGAGATGGAATTTGCCCATGTCGAAGGGCACGGCATGAATGAAGAGGAGTTGGCAAAAAATCGCAGGCTGAATCATTATTTCGTGCAGAATTTGAACGCAAATCCCAAATTTCCACTGCCGGATGCAGAGTTTGACGCGGTTGTCAACTGCGTTTCGGTACAGTATTTGCAACACCCCGATGTGATTTTTGCCGAGATTCACCGCATTTTGAAGCCGGGCGGCGTAGCAATTATCAGTTTTTCCAACCGGATGTTTTATCAAAAGGCGATCGCGGCTTGGCGGGAAGGATCGGAGGGCGATCGGGTAGAATTAGTCAAGGGTTACTTTGATTCTGTCAAAGGAGCGAATATACCCGGATTTAGCAAGCCGGAAGTAATAGTTCGCAAGCCTAACTTGCCGAGTTTTATGCAAATGCTGCGAATAGGAAGTGGCGATCCGTTTTATGCGGTAGTTGCTTACCGCCAAAGTTAGGATTTTTTGGCAGTATGGACTTTAGGACTTTAGGTGGAAATTGAAAACACTAAAGTCCTTACTACAAACCGATCGAAAGCTACCCTCTTGAGGTTAGGATATATTTAATATTGGCTCCTAAAATATGGAAAACCAGCTTTTGCAGCGCATCACACTCGATCCAAATATCTGCCACGGAAAACCCTGTATTCGCGGTCTCCGATATCCAGTAGAGTTCATTCTTGAATTACTCAGTTCTGGTATGAATGCTAAAGAAATTATAGATGACTATGATGATTTAGAACATGAGGATATTCTAGCTGCTTTGCTATTTGCCGCGCGGCTGACTCAAGTGAAAAGCATATACCGAGTATTAGTGTAATGAAGTTTTTGGTAGATGCACAATTACCACTACGTCTTGCGCGCGTGCTGCAATCTGCTGGTTGCGATACTATTCATACTAAGGATTTACCTCGACGAAATGCAACTCCGGATTCAGAAATTAACTAGCTTTCCATCCAAGAAAGCAGAATTGTTATCACCAAAGATAGAGATTTTATCGATTCATTTATGATCCAGCAGCAACCTTACAAGCTGTTGATATTGACCACAGGCAACATAAATAATAACCAACTTATAGACTTATTTATGAATAACTTGCCGCAGTTAGCTGAACTCTTTCAGGAACATTCATTGATAGAAATGAATCGCGATACAATTGTAGTTCATCAGTAATAAATTAGGGTGAAACCTGGATATGAAACCATATCACCAAATATCTATCGACGAATGTGGCGAACCTTTAGTCCCTATTCCAACAGAACATTTTGCCTTTCAAATACCGCACCCTTATCAAGAGTTGGGTGCTCCCTATCACAACAGCAAAGCAGATTCGCCTTACTATTTGCGGCAAGGAGTTGTAGATAGTTTAATCGCAGCTCAAACTCAGCTACAGCAAAATTATCCAAATTGGAAAATTCTGATATTTGACGCTTATCGGCCGGTCGAAGTTCAGCAATTTATGGTAGATTATACTTTTAATCAAATTGCCGTAGCTCAAGGCTGCGAATTTCCGGTTTCCGAAGACAAACACCAAGTGATTATAGAACACGTATATCAATTTTGGGCAGTACCAAGCCTCGATCGCGCGATGCCTCCGCCTCACAGTACAGGTGGAGCTTTAGATGTAACTTTAGTGGATGAAAATAATCGGCTAATTGATATGGGTTCTCCGATTGATGAAATATCAGAACGTTCTTATCCCGATTATTTTGGTAAGAGCAAGGAGCCACAAAAACAGGAATATCACCGCCACAGGAAAATCTTAAAAGATGCGATGATAGCTGCGGGCTTTCAGCAGCATCCTAACGAATGGTGGCATTTTTGTCTGGGTGATCAGATGTGGGCTTGGTTGACAAATCAAAACAATAGTGGTAGCCAATTTATGGCCCGATACGGTCGCTATTAAAAGGGTACGCAATTAAATCGGGACTGGCGCACTCTCGACCTTTAGAAACCTGGTTTCTTCACAAAAAACCTCAGCTTTTAGCTGCTTCCTCCAGCAAGAAACCTAGTTTCTGACAGTCTGTGCGTCCAGGAATATAAAAGTTTGAGCAAAATAAATCATTTGTATCAGGATACACGGCAACTATTGCCAGCGGGGTAGCGGTGGTTTAAAATCAACGAGAGCGAACAAGTGCAGGCAAATCGAGCCAGCACCGCAAACCCTAAAGGATAACTCAGAGTTCACCCAATGAAAGCACTCATCCTCTCTGGCGGCAAAGGAACACGCTTGCGTCCCCTCACCTATACGGGTGCTAAGCAGTTGGTTCCTGTAGCAAATAAGCCGATACTGTGGTATGGAATTGAAGGAATTGTGGCGGCTGGGATTACGGATATTGGGATTATTATTAGTCCCGAAACCGGGGAAGAGGTGAAGACCAAAACAGGAGATGGATCTCGCTTCGGTGCAAAAATTACTTATATCTTGCAAGAAAAGCCGGCGGGACTCGCTCACGCGGTAAAAGTTGCCCGACCATTCTTGGGCGATTCTCCGTTTATTATGTATTTAGGAGATAACTTAATTCAGAATCAGTTAGATCCGTTTTTAGAGATTTTTAACAAGCAGAAACTAGACGCTCTAATTTTGCTGCGTCCAGTCCCCAATCCCTCTGCTTTTGGTGTTGCAAAAGTTGATGAGAAAGGAAAAGTTTTGCAGTTAGTAGAAAAACCACAAGTTCCGCCATCGAATTTAGCACTGGTGGGGATTTACTTTTTTGCTCCTACTATTCACGAGGCGATCGATCAAATTCAACCCTCGGCCCGTGGCGAACTCGAAATTACAGACGCTATTCAACAGCTCATGAATCAGGAAAAACAGGTAGAAGCCTGCAATTTAGAGGGTTGGTGGCTGGATACGGGGAAAAAAGACGATTTGCTGAGTGCAAACCAAATCATTTTAGATAGCTGTATCGTAGCTTCAACTGAATTAAAAGTAGACGCCAAAAGTCAAATTATCGGACGAGTCCAAATAGGCGAAGGAACGGAAATCATTAATTCTACAGTTCGCGGGCCGGTGGTAATTGGGGAAAATTGCCGCATTGAAAATTGCTTTATCGGACCTTACAGCAGTATTGCCGATCGCGTGACGATGATTGATGCTGATATCGAACACAGTGTAATATTGCAAGGGGCGAAAATACTGGGCATTCACCAGCGAATTGTTGATAGCGTGATCGGGCAACGAGCTCAACTCACAAATGCGCCCGCTCGTCCAAAAGCTCTGCGGTTTATGATTGGTGATGACAGTCAAATTGAGCTATAGCCTTTCGAGCGAAAGATGAGGTACTCATGGGCATAGGCCTCCGTGGGCATAGGGCATAGGCCTCCGTGGGCATAGGGCATACCTCACTTTTTTGAGAACCGCTATAGCTTAAATTGAGATATTGCCAATATCGAAAGCAATAATCCTGATTTAACAAGAGATAAATTTTCTTGTGGGGTGGGCATCCTGCCCGCCCTTGAACAGGCAAGATGCCTGTTCCACAATTAATTACAATTATTCACACAGCAAAGTGGCCTGTTCACAATTAGTTACAATGATTGAAACAGCAAAGATGCCTGTTCCATAATAAGTCATACTAAGTTACCTAAAGGAGAGGAAAGTTTGCAGTACGAAGAAATACCAACTCAACAGATAATAGATAAATTGCGGCAAACTTTGGAGCCGCGAATTGGTATTGTTGAGCCGTCGCTGCCGGGAAGAGAAAATAGTGCGATCGCCCGAGATGAAGATGACGAAGACATCGCCCTGTTAAAGGCGGGTTTCGATATTTATAACATCCCCATTACCTCTTACCAAAGGCGGCTTGGTTCCGCAGTAATTGCAGTTAGGAAAATAGTCAGAAAATTGCTCAGGCCCGTACTCGAACGCCAAGTTATTTACAATTTCGCTAATACCCGCGTCGTTCAAACATTGAGCATTCAGTTGCAAAAATTGCAAGAAAATCAACAAAATATCGAGAAAAAAATTAAATCGGAATTCAGCAGCGGATTTCCCGAAGTTACAGCACAGCTTGAGACTCAACAAAATGCGATCGCAGCTTTTCAGTCTGAAATAGAGCAAATTAAAGTAGTGCAGCAGCAACATACTGCTATTTTAGAGAAGATTACGGCTCAATTGCTCGAGCGACAACAATAAAGCATCAAAGATTACCCAAAATAATTTGGTCACAAGGCCCCAGATTTATTCGCGAGAGCAATTCTTCAATCTAAAATCTAAAATCTAAAATCTAAAATCCAATGACCGCTCAATTGCTCGAGCGACAACAATAAAGCATCAAAGATGACCCAAAATAATTTGGTCACAAGGCCCCAGATTTATTCGCCAGAGCAATTCTTCAATCTAAAATCTAAAATCTAAAATCTAAAATCCAATGACCGCACTGCCAATATGCTCGTTAATTATAGTCAACTATAACGGTCTGCGCCACACGAAAGATTGCTTAAAATCTCTACAAAAACTTGCGTATCCCGAACAGCAACTAGATTTAATTGTAATTGATAATTGCTCTAAAGACGATTCCGTTAATTCCCTGCGCGAACTCTTTCCAAAAGTTCGCATTTTTGTCAATTCCGCCAACAACTTTGCTAAAGCTCTCAACCTCGGCATCAGCCAAGCTAAAGGGCAATATATCGGCTTTCTAAATAACGATGCTACCCTTGACAGTCACTGGTTAGAGATTCTTGTCAAACGGCTAAAAACTAATAATAAAATCGGTGCAAGTAGCGGCAAATTGCTGTTTAAAGACGGGCGAATTAACAGCGTCGGCATTCAGCAATTACCTAATTTTTATTGGCGAGATGTCGGCTTTGGCGAGAAAGATTCGGGACAGTACGATACAGAACGGGAAGTCGAAGGGCTTTGTTGGGCGGCGGTGCTTTTTCGGAGAGAATGTTTGGAAGATGTCGGGCCAATAGATGAAGATTTTGTGATGTATTTTGAGGATGTAGAGTTTGCAAAACGCTGCCACAAACGCGGTTGGAAAATGCTTTATACTCCCGCAGCTATCGCCCATCATGAGTATCGGGGTTCGAGTAAAGGAAGCAAACTTACCGAGTATTTCTGCAATCGTAATCGGTTTTTGTATTTGGCTAAACATGAACCTTTGCAATTAGTTTCTTCAATTCATACTTCGGATTTTTTTACTAATAAGCAGTACGATTTGCTGTTCGAGAGTTTATTTGTAGCGATTAAAAAACTTCGAGATTATCAGAAACCAGAAATCATCGCCACTCTATTGCCGCAGTTGTCGGAAAAGTTGGCGGTGATTTACAGTCGCCTGAAGGTCGATCGCATTTTGTCTCGATTGCAGGTGGTTGGGGGCGATCGCAAAATGTCGATCGCCATTTACGATCACGGACTGCATTTTATTGGTGGCGGTCAAAAATACGTTGCTACCATCGCCTCGCTGCTACAAAATGAATTTGACATTACTTTTATCGCCAACAAAGCAGTTGCTGTTTCCGACTTAGAATCGTGGTACGGACTCAACCTTTCAGGATGCAAAATAAAAATTATTCCCTTGGCGTTTTACGAGAAACGCGGAATGCAGTGCATCGATTCCAGCATCATCGTGGAGGATATGGACAATCCCTTTGATGAAATTGCCAGAGAAAGCCAAAACTACGATATTTTCATCAACGCAAACCAACTCGAAAAAGTGAAACCACTATCCCCAATATCAATATTTTTCTGCCACTTTCCCAATACCTTTCGCAACCGTCATTTTGCTGTGGATGACTACACTTTTATTATTGCCAATAGTCAATTTACTGTCAAGTGGTTGGATAAACGCTGGAACCTCAAGCCAACTTTTCTGCTTTATCCCCCGGTGGAAATGGCAACAGTTAAAGTGGCGAAAGAAAAGATAATTTTGGCTGTGGGACAGTTTGAAGCTGGGGGAACAAAAAAGCAAATTGAATTAATTCAAGCTTTCCGCAGTTTGCTAGCGGATTATCCCGAAGAATTCCAAGGATGGCGGCTTGTTTTAGTGGGAAGCAGTATTTCCCGCAATCCTTATTTAAAGACTGTTCAGAATTTATTGAAGCAAGATTCAAGGGCGATCGAGGTAAAAGTCAATGCTGACTTGGATGAGGTAAAATCGCTTTATGCTAGAGCGAGCATATTTTGGCACGGCTGCGGTTTGGGTGAAGTCAATCCTCAAAGATTTGAACATTTCGGGATGGCGACTGTGGAAGCAATGCAAAACTGTTGTGCTCCGATTGTTTTCAACGGCGGCGGCCAACCGGAAATTGTCCAACATGGGCGATCGGGTTTTTTATTCAATACCGTTGAGGAACTTTGCCAGCATTCACGTCAACTAATTGTTAATCCCGATTTGCTAGCAGAACTTCAAGCTGGTGCACAGCAGCGCAGTCAGAACTTTAGACTTGCACGTTTCGAGGAAAAAGTCAAGAGTTTTTTTGAGATTATTTACCAAGAATATGCTACAATTCGGCTGCCAAATCCGGCGGATGTAGCTCAAATGATCCAGAGAGATCGCGATCGATAAATTGCGTAGGGGCGGGTTTTACTAACAAAATTGGATGATGAAAAACAATTTATATAAACCCGCCCCCACACCACTAATAACTTACATCAACCTTGACTTCTATACAACCATAAAAATGTACATTTTGATTTTTCGTTTGGTGGGGGCGGGTTTAGGAGATGATTGGTTTGAGACGTAGATAGTTGGTAAAACCCGCCTTACAATATAAATAAATTGTGTTCGCTCGAATCATGTCTAACCCACTTTTAATCAATTTATCTTTCTTAAGTCCTGAACCAACGGGAATCGGAACTTATGCAGCTAATCTTTTCCCACAAGTGCAACAGCTAGAACCTACATTACTTGTCTCCCAGCCAATTGACAATTATACTTGCTATCAAATCCCCGACACTCTGACGCCGGATCGAGGGCCGAAAGGACAAATTAATAGGCTGCGGTGGACTCAATTCAACTTGCCAAAAATTTACAAAAAATTGCAGTCAACCCT
Organism: Microcoleus sp. OTE_8_concoct_300; assembly: GCF_031383065.1. NCBI lineage: Bacteria > Bacillati > Cyanobacteriota > Cyanophyceae > Oscillatoriales > Microcoleaceae > Microcoleus > Microcoleus sp. OTE_8_concoct_300. The sequence continues at coordinate 9,901 of NZ_JANMZH010000513.1, forward strand.
GATATTTTCCCCAATTCCCGAAGCACCTTTGTATTCCGGCTGCCGCTACATAGTCACAGTTCACGATTTAATTCCTTTGCGATTTCCCCAACGGTTTTCTAGATTAACAGCTTATTTCCGCTACTATATACCGCAGGTTTTGCGGCAAGCAGAACACATTATTTGCGATTCTCAAGCAACGGCGGCAGATGTTGCTAACTTTTTCCAGATTCCGCGTCATAAAATGACCGAAATTCCCCTAGCTTGCGATAATATTAATTTTAGATATCTGGATTTGCCAGCCAAAAATTATTTTCTTTATACCGGCAGACACGATCCTTACAAAAACTTGGAAAGATTAATTGCGGCATTTGCGAGTTTGCCCGATCGCGCAAATTACGAATTGTGGCTAGCAGGGCCTCCCAATGCCTACACACCGCAGTTGATAGCACAAGTTGAAGAATTAAAACTAAAATCTTCAATCAAATTTTTGGGTTACGTTCCCTATTCTCAATTGCCCGTACTAATGAATCAGGCGATCGCCCTAGTTTTCCCTACACTTTGGGAAGGATTCGGCTTACCAATTTTAGAAGCAATGGCTTGCGGCACACCCGTCATCACATCCAACCTGTCATCGATGCCAGAAGTAGCCGGAGATGCCGGATTATTAGTCAATCCTTACAGCATCGGAGAAATAGCCGAAGCCATGCAAACAGTAGCCAGAGATTCAAAAGTGCGATCGAACTTAAAAACTGCTAGTTTAGCCAGAGCATCTCAATTTAGCTGGAACAAAACCGGAAAAGCAACCGCCAACATCTTACAGCAATATCTTTAAATCTTCCCTCTCTTCATCTCTGTGTCCTCTGCGCCCTCTGCGGTTCAATAAAAAAATCCCACCAAAAAACCGCAATCTACATATTATCCCATGCCCAATCTCCAATCCAACCTGCTAATCAACCTCTCCTTCCTAATTTCCAAACCCACCGGCTTAGCCATCTACGCCAAAAACCTATTTCCCCACCTAAAATCCCTCAATCCCACATTACTAACAGCAGAAAAATTTCCCAATAGCAACTGCTACCAAATCCCCGCCAATCTAACACCCGAACAAGGAACCAAAGGACACATCAACCGATTGCTGTGGACACAAACCAAACTTCCCAAAATTTATAAACAGCTAAAATCTAACCTATTATTTTCCCCAATTCCCGAAGCTCCTCTATTTGCAGGTTGCCGCTATATCATTACAGTCCATGACTTGATAGCGCTGCGATTTCCCCGTCGCTTCGATCCTCTGACACCTTACCACCGCTATTACATTCCTCAAGTGCTGCGACAGGCTCAACACGTCATTTGCGACTCTGAATCCACTGCGAAAGATATCGCTAATTTTTGCAAGATTCCTACTAATTTAATTACGCCCATTTTCCCTGGATACGATACCAGTTTTTTCCGTTTTTTAGACTTACCAACAAGCAATTATTTTCTTTATATCGGTCGCCACAATCCCTATAAAAATGTGCAGCGAGTTGTAGCAGCATTTGCTGCTTTGCCTCATAATTCCGAGTACGAATTGTGGATAGCAGGTTCGGAAGACAAACGCTATACGCCGCTGCTGAAAGCGCAGGTTCAAGAATTGGGATTATTCGATCGAGTAAAATTCTTAGACTACATTCCCGCGGCCGACTTGCCCAAAGTCATCAACCAAGCGATCGCGCTGGTTTTTCCCAGTCTTTGGGAAGGATTCGGCCTCCCCGTGCTCGAAGCAATGGCCTGTGGCACTCCTGTCATCACCTCTAACCTGTCTTCAATGCCAGAAGTCGCGGGGGGTGCAGCAGTATTAGTCAATCCCTACAGCGTCGAGGAAATTGCCACTGCGATGCAAGAGCTTGCAGTCGATGCCAAAGTTCGATCGCACTTGCGGGAGCTCGGTTTAGCCAGAGCAAAACAATTTAGCTGGGAAAAAACAGGGCTGCAAACTGCTGCTATTCTAGATCGATATATCTAATTTTTCTATTCTCAGGGTACAGAGAATCGTATTTAGGGTGCGATCGCATTTAGGGTGCGATCGCCACCGGTGCCAGCAGAAATCTGGGAAATAGAAGCTAAAAGCCCGATCTCATGTCTGGCGAATTAACAGCAATTAAGCTCAGGGACTGGTTTTGTAGGGGCGGGTTCGCCAATATCTACGATTGAGATCCAGGGTATTTGTCAACCCGCCCTCCCCGCCCCTTTCGGCCAAATTCGCGCTTTTACTTGTTGATACCCAACTGATCGCCGCGCTTGTATTGCTGATAAGCAGCAAAAAACAGCCCCGACAGAGTAACAAAGATTAGACCCAGAACAATACCTGAAAGTAGCGGTTCTACCATGAGAGCTCCTTAACGTTAAGATTTAACAACCTATTTTTAATATTACCAGCACTTACACAGATGAAATTTCGCATTAATCGCTCTTCCGGGGGTCTGTGAGCTTGCTCTCCCCGCTGCGAACGATTAAGCTATGTTATGAGAAATAAATTTTCTTGTAGATAGTTTTTTAAATTGAACTCCTTTGAATCAGCAACTTGCCAGGAATGAAATTAAAAACCCGATCGAGCGACTTGCCATATTTGCGCTAGCGGTGTTGCTTGCCATCATGTTGGCGAGTATGACAATTCGTCAGTTTCAAGTCGCCGATCCTTACGTCAAAAGCGTACTATCCCTCACGGGCAACCCGTTTCAGGGTTCCGCCATCTTTCAAATGAACTGTGCCGGGTGCCACACATCCGTTTCAGATAGTCAAGTCGGGCCGAACTTGCACGGAGTGTCCGATCGCAAATCCGAATTCGATCTGATCCGGCAAGTCACCAGCGGGCAAACCCCACCAATGCCCCAGTTTCAGCCGAGTCCGCAAGAAATGGCCGACTTGCTAAAGTATCTCGAACAAATGTGAACCAAAGAAGGGGAAGGAAATTTGTTCCCCTTCTCCCCATTTTCCAGGCAAGAGTAAGGTGCGCGCCCGGAGCACCCTACTGTGGAATGCGGACTAACCCAGCAACGTAAAACTGCTCGCGGATAACTGGGTCGGCCGCACGCCCGCAACTCTAGCCAAGATCTCGTTGCTGCCGGCGATGGCGATCGCAGTTGAGCCATTAGTTTCGGTTAATGACAGTTGATTGAAGCCCAAGCCTCCCGCCAAGACGATCACATCAACCCCTTGAGTGAAGTTGAAAATGGTGTCAATTCCCCCGCCCGCTGCCAAGACAAAGCCATTGTTGCCAATGCCGCCAACGAGGGTATCGCTGCCAAGGCCGCCAAATAGCGAGTCAGCCTCGGTGTCACCAAAGAGCACATCATCGCCACTGCCGCCAATTAAGGTATTTCTACCGTCGCCGCCGTAGAGAGTGTCATTGCCTTGATCGCCAATTAGCACGTCGTCGCCAGCGCCTGCCAAAATTACGTCATCGCCTTTGCCGCCGTACAATAGGTCATTGCCTTCGTCGCCAGAGATCGAGTCGTTGCCGCGATTGCCATAAATCGTATCGTTAGCCCGATCGCCAAAAATCAGGTCAAAGCCTTTGCCGCCGAAGAGAGAATCGTTATCCATGCCTCCGTAGACAGTATCGTTGCCCGTATTGCCATTAATGTAGTCGCCGCCGGCTTGACCAAAGAGCAAATCGTTGCCGCCCAATCCGAAGATAGAGTCACTGCCTGCAGTACCCACGATCGTATCGTCGCCGTTAGGGCCGTTGATCACATTACCCCCTGAAGGACTGCCGGACTCATTGGGAGTAGGGATCCTGGGGAAGTCCTGAGGGCGAACCAAATCTGTCGTTACAGCAGCAGGAGTCGGCGTCGGTTCAGCAGGAGTCGGCGTTGGTTCAGGCGTCGGTGCAGGCGTCGGTGCAGGCGTCGGTGCAGGTGTCGATCCAGGTGTCGGCGCTATGGGCCTCGGCGTCGGTGTCGGCGTCGGCGTCGGCGTCGGTGTCGTCGTCAGCCTCGGGAAGTTCCCGAAGTTGATGTTGCTGACAATAGCGCCCGAAGCCAGGGCGATGTCGGCGGGGTCGGGGGTGCTTTGGGTGAACCCAGTTTGCTGGGTCTCCCGGACGCGGTAGGTTCCCGGCCTTAGGTTCGCGAACAGGTAGTTGCCGCTGCTATTTGTAGTCGTAGTAATAGGAGTACCACCCGATCCTCCGGGCGTGACGTTGATTAACCGAATTTCGACATTGGGCAAACCCGGTTCTCCAGAATCCAGAATGCCGTTGTTGTTGATGTCTCGGAACTTCACTCCTTGGATCGTCCCGGGTTGGGGCAGGAAATTGCCGAAGTCAACGCCCGTGACGTTACTTAAGAGATTAACCGTAACGGGGGCGGGGTTGGGGGTGGTCTGCGTCCAGCCGTTTTGCTGGACTTCCCTTACCTGGTAAGTACCTGGGGGTACCTCGGTGATAGTGTAGTTGCCGTTGGCGTCGGTAATGGTAGTCAGTTCGCCCTGATCGAAGACTCCATTTGGTGGGTTGCTGTCGAGGAAGATTTGCCAATTTGGCAGCCCGACTTCCCCGGCATCCTTGATTTTGTTTTGGTTGAGGTCATTGAATTTTTGACCGCTGATGGTGCTCGACTCCAAGAAGTTGCCGAAGTTGTTGTTTTGGGAGTCGAGGCCGCTGGTGAGGGGGACAGTCAACGCGCCTGGAGCAGCGGGGGCCGTTTGTCTCCAGCCGGCTTGCTGTACTTCCCGGACGTTGTAGGTGGCGGCTGGCAGGTTGGTGAACTGGTACTTACCGGCGACATCGGTGACGACGCTGGTTTCGGTTGGTTCTTTTACGCCGTTGTTGTTGGCATCCAGGTAGATTGTCCAGCCTGCTAGGACTGGTTCGCCAGCATCTTGCTTGCCATCTTTGTTGCGATCGTTAAATTTGATCCCGCTGATCTTGCCTAGCCGGAAGTTGCCGAAGTTTTGAGCCGTAATATTTGTGCCACTGACCGGGTTAATTGCATAAAAAGCCGGCCCGGCGGTTTGTGAGAATCCCGTCGGCACGTCTTCTCTCACAAAGTGCCGACCGGAGCCGACGTTGGTAAAGCTATAAGTACCAGCCGCCGCTGGCGCTGTCCCGGTAACTTGAGAGGCGATTTCCGCATCACCGCTATCTAAAGTGCTGTTATTGTTAGTATCTTTGAACAAGCGAACGGTGGTGCCGTTGAGGGGCGTGTCGTCAGCAGAGAAGCCGTTGCCTGTGAGGTCGGTGAATTTGGTGCCGCTGACGGTGATGTTTTGGAAAACGCCGAAGTTTTGGGCGGTGACAGCCGTACCGCTGAGGGCGGTAAGCCGAATGGGGGCAGCGGGGAAAGAAATACTCGAGTTGGCTGGGGGAGTGGCTTGTATCAGGTAATTGCCGGGGCTGATATCCGCGAATGTGTAATCTCCTGCTCCCGCAGTCGTTTGCGGAGTGCCGACTACAGTATCTGTGCCGACTTCTAGGGTGCCGTTGGCGTTGGTGTCTTTGTATAAGTTAACGGTGATGCCGTTTCGTGTAGTGTCATCGGGGGTGAAGCCGTTGCCCGCGAGGTCGCTGTAGGTTTTGCCCGCGATCGATGTTTTCTGGAAATTACCGAAGTTGGCACCAGTGACATTAACAATACCCGTATTTGCCGGACTCGGGCCGACAGTCTGCACCCAAGCAGTCGCAGGGGTTCCAGCGGGTGGCGCTTCTGTAATCGGAGTATCTGTTTTTACGTCGCGGATGATGTAAGTGCCGTCGGCTGCGGTAGTAGCGCTCTTGGTGCCTACAGAAATCACCCAGCCCGGTAGACCTGGTTCAGTTGCCTGCCGAACGCCGTCACCGTTAAGGTCGTTGAATTTAAGGCCCGTGACGATCGGGCCGTACTCGTAGGCGCCGATATCAACAGCAGTGCCGATCGTCCGAGGAAAGCCAGCACCCCGCTGGTCAGTCGTCCCCGCAGCCGCAGCAGCAGCGTTGCTGCCGCCGTTGATGGCCGGATTAGTGACGGTGGCAGTGCTGTCCGCCAAAGCATAGGTAACAGGAACGGCTGTACCCTGGTTCAATCCTGGTTGGTTAGGGGCGAAGACATTTGTTAGAGGAACGCTCAGTTGCTGGGTGGGTGCCAAGCCCGTGCTGCCAACAAGGTTCCCGATCAAATTGTTGGTGCTGGTGGCAGCGAATGCCCCGAACACGTCGAAACTGCTGCCAGCAGTATTGCCTGCGACGATCGAATTTCTGAGATTTACCGTACCGCCGTTAGTAGCAATTCCCCCGCCGCGGCCAAAAACCGGATCAGGATCAGCAGTGTTGGCCGTAATGGTGTTGTTAGTGAGAGTTGCACTAGCGCCTAAGTTGACAAAAATCGCGGCACCCGCCCCAAAACCAGGTGTAGCGGGTAATGGGCCGACCGGATCGCCGCCTATTGCTGTGTTGTTGAACAAAGTGCTGTTGTTGAGAGCCAAACTGCCACCCTTAACAAAAATTGCGCCTCCCAAACCAGCACCGCCGCCGCCACTGGCTGGGCTACTAGTGCCACCTGCGGTGAAACCTCCGAGGGTCGTGCTGGCTACTACTGCTGCACCCCTGCCGCTACCTCCACCGAAGCCACCCACACCGCCAGCCCCGATCGCACCTGCGACACTGCCGGTACCGCCAGCGCCGCCAGCGCCGCCACCGCCGCCAAAGCCACCAGCACCACCAGCGCCACCAACGCCCCCAGGACCGACGCCAGCCCCGCCTGTGGCACCACCATTACCAGCAGCGCCACCGCCACCGCCACCGCCACCAACTCCGCCACCAGTACCACCAATGCCGCCAGTGCCGCCAGTGCCGCCCACTCCGCCAGGGCCGGCGCCACCAGTACCACCAATGCCTCCCGCGCCGCCGACTCCGCCGTTAAGACCGGTTCCTGGCAATCCGCCAGTGCCAGCGCCACCATTGCCGCCGGGGCCGCCGGGCCCACCTGCATTGCCGATGCTTTGCAAGCCCTGGAGGCCTGCTTGACCGGGGCCACCTGCGGAAACGAAGGGAAACAGGCTTGCAAAATCGGTGTTGCCGCCAGGGCCTGCGACTGCAGGACCGACGGGGGCGACGCTGCCCGCGCCGCCCGTAGCGTTGTTGCCATTGAAGGTAACGCTATTAACTGTGACATCGCCGGTGTTGATAAATAGTGCGCCTCCCATGCCGGCCGCACCGCCACCGCCGCCCGTACCGGCACCGCCTAGCGCTCGACCACCGGTCAATGTCAGGTTGGAAAAGCTGACTGGGGCAGTCCCGCTGTCTACAAAAAAGCCCCGGTTATTAGCGAAATTTATGATGAAACCGCCGCCGGTAAACGTGATGGGGGTGGAAATTCTGGGCAGAACCTGTCCGGCGGCTAAGGTGATGTTGCCGGTGATGGCGATCGTGTCGGCATTCGGCAAAGCGTTAGCCAGAGTTATCGCATCTCGCAGTTCGTTAAATGTGGCGACTAAAACTGCGCTGTAAGCTTCCCTCGCCTCCGCAGAAAATGCTAAAGGTGTTTCTATGTTGCCCGTAGTCACTTCCAGCACCCAGTCTCCACCCAGTGCGGCACTGCCGGTCAAGTTATCGGAAGCGGCAATATTTGCCCCGGTGAGCTGGCTCAGCCTTTGGACGAAGGTGACACCGGCTTCTGTGGCGGCGACGTTGCAACCGTAAAGTAGAATTTCCGGTTTAGCTGTAATTGAAGAGTTCGAGTTTGCTTCGGCTGCTGGCAAAGCAAACCATTTTTCTAAATAATTGCGGTAGCTTTCAATGTTGCACAGATTTAGTTCTGTGCTCCCCAGTTGCAAGCTGGCTGCTGCACCGTGAGACAAAATGTGGACGGCTGCAATGTTTTTCCGCTGTTTAAGTGTTTCGGCGATTTGCTCAATGCCGTCGCGATCGGCTTTGAGAATAACAATTTCTGTATCGGGATTGGTGGTTTCTGTTAAACTTTCGCAATCTTTAACTTGTGAATCTGCAAAAACTATCTGGTGTTTCCGTTCTTTATATAGTTCCACGATCAAATTCCCCTAGTACACACACATCAAATTCATAGCACAAACCAAACGCAGCAGCGATCGATCTTTTTCCGGTGCGGATGAGAGTCGATCGCCCCTAACTTTCACCTCACCTAACTTTCACCTAAATTGAATATTGACACAAACGTTTTTTTATGCTGGCCTAGCCTAACTGAGTTCGTTTGATGATGGTTGAGAAGTTTTAAACGGGGGTATTGTTCCTGATGTTACAAAAATGTTGGAGAAGACTGGGGCGCTATTTTCTGAGCTACCAGAGATGGATAAATTACCATATTTTATCAAAATTGTCAATCAAATAATTAACTAATGGCGATCGATATTTGTTAGTCAAGAGTCATCAGTCACGGTTATTAGCTGTAAGCTGATATTATTTAGTAGTGCTTAGCTGCTGAATGATAGGTATGTGCGATCGAGCAACCGGGATTTTTGTAGGGGCCCGTGAGTCAACAATACCTGCCAATAATTGACCGAAAGCATCCAGGATACAAGCCCCCGGATTCATTCCGAAAGCAGACTCAGGACCCAGAAATAAAAAACCTGTATCCGATGAAACTTGCCCCCCGAATTTATCCGTGGGGTCAATGCTTCAATTCTTTAATCTAAAATCTAAAATCTAAAATCGATTGACCATCTCAAAAACCCGCCCCGACCGGGATATTATGGTTAATCGATCGGACAGGATATGATCGGTATGTGCGATCGAACAACCGCAATCACATCCCTTTCTAATGAGCAATGCAAGTCCTCATAAAAATCAGAGGACTTGCATTGCTCACTGGAAACATGATATGGCCTTTCTCAGTAACATGAGGTGATCTCGCGGGCATAGGGCATAGGGCATAGGCCTCCGTGGGCATAGGACTTGCCCCCATACCTCACCACCCTTGAGAACCGCTATAACGGTTATTTTACAGGAATAGATATGAGTGATCAATGCTGACTCATGACTAACATTCCTGGAGACTATTAGACTCAATAAACCGCGAATAGGAAAGAAAATTCTGCTTTTGGATCCAGAATCTTAACTCCTCTTCCCGGTTTCTGCCTCCTGGAGTGACTAATTACCAAGTTTCCTCATCGGGCTTATTGGAATTGCTCCAGATTTCTACATCTAAATCATTGAGATAAATCAGAGCACTTTCAATCTGTTGACTTGTACCGTTAAGTTCCAAATCAAACCAACCGTCATCTGAAGTTTTGACACCCAACAAAGCAGCATTAAAATTAACCGTCAAACCGTATTCAGAAATCAGGTTAGAGATGACAGGTTCCTGATGGTATTCTTTAGGAACACGAATGCGAATGCGGGTTTGAGTTGGCCTGCTGTCCCCCATCTCAGATTTGGGAATATCTGATTCTTGGGTTTTGTGAAAATTGTCGATCGCCTCAAATTCAGATTCGCTAGTATTGTGAGCTAACATTTGGGCCTCCTAATGTTTTTTTCAGTTTACATTTTGCACCAATATCAATCTTCAGAACTATCGCGGTGTGGGGGCGGGTTTTTTAGTCTTTAAGTATCTTTTAAAGCTATTGGTTAACCCGCCCCTACAGTTGTTTGAGAATGGTGCAATATCTCAGTTTCACTGTTTTAGTCATTTACCACATTTAAAAATTAGGTTTTTTTGGTATTAGGGCGTAAGTTCTGTTGACTAATGACTAATGACCAATGACTAATGACCAATGATTAATGACTATTACTCAACCTCCTTAATGCTAGTTTTTCGTTCCAAAATCTCCTTAAGCACGAGGGTAACAACTGCTAAAAGACCAAGAATTACCGCCGCTGAAAATGCGGCTTGCGTCGCGTACTGCTTGTAAGCATCCTCTACAAACAAAGGCAAAGTTTGCGTTTTCTTAGCAATATTTCCCGACACCACAGAAACAGCTCCAAATTCTCCCATCGCTCTAGCATTGGTCAAAATTACTCCGTAAAGCAATCCCCAGCGAATACTGGGAAGCGTGACATTCCAGAAAATTTGCCAGTCATTTGCTCCCAAAGTTTTCGCCGCCTCTTCTTGATCTGTTCCCACTTCTTCCAAAACAGGAATTACTTCGCGGGCTACAAAAGGCAAGGTAACAAAAGCAGTAGCCAGCACCATTCCAGGGAAGGCAAAAATAACCTTAATATTTGCCCCCTCCAGCCACGGCCCGAACCATCCCAGCCGACCGTAAAGCAGTACAATCATTAAACCTGCAACTACGGGAGATATGGCAAAAGGCACGTCTAAAAGGCTGATTAATAGCGTGCGACCCCGAAATTTGTTGCGGCCAATTACCCAGGCGGCACACAAACCGAATACTGTATTTACAGGCACGACAATCAGAGAAATTATCAGGGTTAGTTGCGCTGCGTGCAGAAAATCGGGCGAGGTTAAGTTAGAAAAAAATGGCTCAAATCCCTTTCTGAAAGCTTGGTAAAAAACGTTGAGCGTGGGGATAAATAAGACAAGAGCGAGATAGCCGATCGCAATTCCGATTAAAGTTGGTTTTACCCAAGCTTTTTCCTGACTCCGACTAGAACCTGCGGGCGGAAATTTGTAACCAGCGGGTGAATTGATATTAGCCGTCATAGCGTCTTCTCCATGCTTGTAACAGATTAATTGCGAACAGCATTGCCAGAGAAATAGCTAACATGACAGTGCCGATAACTGTTGCTCCTGCATAGTCGTACTGTTCTAACCTTTGGAAAATTAAAACCGGGGCGATTAAATCTTTGAACGGTATGTTAGAAGCTACAATCACTGTAGAGCCGTACTCGCCAACCGCTCGCGAAAATCCGAGTGCTACTCCGGTTAAAATAGACGGAAATAGCGGCGGCAAAACTACTCGCCAGAAGGTTTCAAATTGAGAAGCACCTAAGCACCAAGCTGCTTCTTCAATTTCTTTTTCCATCTCGTTTAAAACTGGCTGTACGGTTCTAACGATAAATGGCAAGGAAATAAATATCATCGCTATACCTACGCCCAATCGAGTAAACGATATCTTGATTCCCAAAGGTGCAAAAAGCGAACCAATCCAGCCGTTATCGCTGTAAACTGTGGCGAGAGTTAAACCTGCGACAGAGGTGGGCAGTGCAAAAGGCAAATCGACCACTGCATCTACAATCCGTTTGAAGGGAAAGTCGTAGCGGACTAATACCCAGGCAATTAATGTGCCGAAGACTCCGTTAATTAATGCCGCAATTAATGCCGTAAAGAAGGTGACATCGTAAGCGGAAAGGGCGATCGGACTGGTGGCAATTTTCCAAAATTCGGCGGGGTTTGCTGTGCTGGCTTTCAGCAGCATTGCTGTAACTGGGAGGAATAGCATTAAGCTGAGGTAGCCTAGGGTTATTCCCCAAGGTAATGTTATTTTGCCGATCGCCTTTTTGATATTTTCGACCGGAGATTGAGGGTTACTGATTGCAGATGATCCAGCCATAAGTCAATAGTTTTGAGTTGGAAAGAATAATTGCTGTAGGGGCGGGTTTTACCAAAAATAATTGCCTAAAACCAATTATCTGGTAAACCCGCCCCGGCTTATTAGATAGATGTAGGGTGCGGCTCCACCCTACAATCTTCAAGGCGCGCTCGAATATCTATAGCAATGCTTGCAGGAGTCGTAAATTTTTTACCCCACCCCAGCCCTCCCCGCGAGTTCGGGGAGGGAGTAGGAAATTCACAAATGATTTAGGAGCGCTATAGCAGCGATGCACCCTACCAGATACGGGTTTTACCGATCGTATTGGACTAAAACCAATCATCTCGTAAACCCGCCCCGGTCACTACTGTTTAATTGAACCTTGGATTTTGTCAAAAACAGCTCCGTCATCGAAGAATTTCTTCTGAATATCTGCCCAACCTCCTAAGTCTTGAGCTGTAAATAGGGTTTTGATGGGGGTATATTTTTGGACAAATTCTGGTTCCGCCGCTACTGTCGCATCTACTGGGCGGAAGCCTGCTTTGGCAAATTCTCGTTGAGCTTCTGGGGAGTAGAGAAACTTGACAAATGCTTCGGCGACTTCGCGAGTACCGTGTTTATCAACATTTTTATCGACAATGGCAATCGGATTGTCGATCGAAACATTGACTTCGGGAATAGTATAAGTCGGTTTTTCGCCTTTCTGACCAGCCAAAATAATCTCGTTTTCGTAGTTAATTAAGGCGTCGCCTTGCCCTTGTTTGAAAAATACATCGGTAGCTTCGCGGGCATCTTTAGTCAGAATCGGGACATTTTTGTAGACTTTAGTAGTAAAGTCTAATGCTTTGGTTTCATCTCCTCCGGTTTTAACAACCGAGCCCCAAAGTGCGAGAAAATTCCAGCGTGCAACGCCGGAGGTTTTAGGATCGGCGGTGATCAATTTCACTCCGTCTTGGCTTAAATCTTCCCAGGTTTTGATGTTTTTGGGATTACCTTCGCGGGTGACTATTGCTCCTACGGATTTGCTGACTATGCCTTCGTTGGGGACTTCTTTTTCCCACCCGGGCTCAATGAGTCCGGCTTTTTCGATTTTGGCCGTGTCGAGGGCGAGGGCTAGGTGTACGATGTCTGCTTCTAAACCATCAATTACGGCCCGAGTTTGGGAACCGGAACCGCCGTAGCTTTGGTTGAAGGTGACGGTTTGGCCTTTTTCTTTTTGCCATTGTTCTACGAATTTGGGAATTATCGCTTCGTGGGCGGCTTTGGTGACGGCGAAGGATACTAGGGTTAATTCTACGTTGCCTTTGTTGGCTGCTGGGCTAGCACCGCTTGGAGTGGCTGCGGGATTGTTGCTGGTTCCCTGACCGCAGGATGCAACGGCGACACTTAAAGTTATTCCCACTAAAAATAGCGACACAAATCTTTTCAGCGCAGTCAATGATTTATTTGTACCGACTGGTGGCTGTTGCGGCCAGTGAAGGTGTTGAGTTAAGCGTTGCCACGGGTTCATCAGAAATATGGGTTTGAAACCCCGTCCTTTTAGGACGGCTTTACATTGAGTTAAAACATGCAGCGGGGTGGAGGGGTATGGTTGCCCCTCCGCTGAGGTATGGTTGCCTCAATCTCCTTTCGGAGTAAAGTTAGCTTCGCCAATGTTTAGTGAGCTTGTTAGGCTGAAAGCACTGTTCCAGTGACCTTAGAACTGTTTAACTCTCAACGATAGAGCAAGGGACTAGCTACGCATCCCAGGGTATCGTGACTCAAAAAACGTAGTCAATTAAGACTGAGGCTGGTCAGAACGGCTTGTTAGATTTCTCCTTCAAGCCTCATGCCTTGATAGCTGAGGTTCCTGACTATATTTGTTCCTAAGCGAGAAAGTACGGTTATTAGGTCGGAATACCGTAATTATGGTTGTGAAGTACGATTATAGACAAGAGCGAGTCAAATGGCAACAAAAAAAACGAATGGGGGAAACTCAGGGTCGATCGAATATCCTAAAGTCTTTTCCTTCGGTGCTTTCGAGTGAGATTGGCGCTAAAATGTGAACTATCTATAGAGATACTATTATTGAGTTAGGGTGCTAAGCAGGCGGGGCTGCACGATAGGCTTGCACGATAGGCCTGCACGACTACGATCGGCAGATCGGTCAAATGTAATACACCTGCCAAGAGTGCCCGCCCCTGGGGCCTATGCCTGACTCGCGCGATCGCCCTTAAGTAAGAAAAAGTTTTAACTGGTATGTCCTTACCCCGCCCCGTCTCAGACACCCTAATTGAACTGTTGAAGCCTGTAGCCTGCGAATTGGGAGAAAGATTGGGAGCAAGCGCTGTCAACGAACGCTATGCAGAAATTGAGCCGTCTGGTTCTTCAGCTTTGAACCAGCAAATAAAAAAAGACCCCCGCTGGATTAAAGCACAAGTGAGATATTTGCAGCGGCAGCAGACCAGAGAACAAGAATTAATCGCGATCGCGGGCGCAGAAGAATGGGTAAAGGAAGAACGCGCTAATCGAATTAAGGCACAAGAATTGAGAGATAAGCGGGCAATTAGCCGGCTTTGCCGCGACTTAATGCGGGAGTTTCAATCAGAAGCAATTCGAGTTAAGCTGACAGAAATTCAAGCTATTTGGGACAGGGACAACTGGTTTTCTAATTTGAGCAGGCAGGAAACCGAACAAATTTTGCAGCAGCAGCAGCACCGATTGCTGCTGTTAGTTGCTCCGGCAAAAATTAGCCAAGATTGCCCGCTTTCGTTTCGCCACAATCTGAATATCGAGCTGCCGGCTAAGTTGAGAGCTTTTTTGAACCAGCACTACCCCCAGCACGGAGATTTGTGTCCGGTTCAGTTTTACGGAGACTATTTCAAAAAGGCGATTTCTGATATTGATGTGGAGCGGTTGCAGAGTGTTTTGTCTCCCGTACCTACAGCTATACTGTACAGCGATATCAGCGATTATGAAGTTAATTTTCATGTCGGTTTTTGGGGAGTCATAAATCAGAGCGTTTCTTTAGTGGCGATGCAGCCTTGGAATTGGGAAGAGGTTTATCACCAGTTGGAGGCGGAGGGGAAAGATCAAAAGGTGAGCCTGCGGATTATTAGGCAAATAATTGTGACAATTCACAAGTTATTGGCGGCTTTTTTAGCTGATTTGTATTATTTAAACATCGATTTTGGTCACGAACCTCAGCTATTTAATTTAGAGGCGGAATTTGCTCAGGAATGGTTTTCTAAAGATTGGGCCCTACCGTATATTGAAACTCTTAAAGAAATTCAGGAGCAGCAGCGAATAGTCTATAAGGGAGAGATGCGGCGGCTGGCGCTTCGAGAGGCGAAAGCTAGGGCGGAACGCCAGCGTTTGGAGGAGGCTGAACTCAAACGCAGAGAGGAAGTTAAGGCGGCATCTAAGCGGGCGAAGGAATTAGCTCACAAATTAACACATCTGAAATGGCGGTGTGTATTTACGCTGCCAGGACATTCATCGTTTGTGAATTCTCTGGCAATTAGTCCTGACGGCAAAATTCTGGCTAGCGGCAGTTGGGATAAAACTATTAAGATTTGGAATTTAGAAACAACGGAATTACTTGGCACTCTGACGGGACATTCCGATCGCGTAAATTCGGTTGCTATTAGCTATGACGGAAAAATGTTGGTCAGCGGCAGTTCGGACGAAACCATTAAGTTTTGGAATTTGCACAACGGTGATTTGCTGTGTACTTTTCCGGGACATTCTATGGAGGTGAATTCGGTGGCGATTAACCCGAAGCGCCAGATAATAGCTAGCTGCGGCGGGGCTGATAATACGATTAAGCTGTGGAATTTGCGGACTGGTGAGTTGCTGCGGATTTTGAAGGGTCATTCGGACAATGTGAATTCGGTGGTTTTTAGCCCGGACGGTACAATATTGGCGAGTGGCAGTAGTGATGCGACGAGCAAGGTTTGGGATGTGGAAAGCGGCAAGTTGCTGCGGACTCTTTCGGGGTTGAATGTTGGGGTGAATTCTGTGGCGATCGCGCCGGACGGTCAGATTCTTGCTAGCGTCAGCAATGATTATACGATTAAGCTGCGGAATTTGCATACGGGCAGTTTGTTGCGGATTTTAAATACTAATTCTGGGAACGGAAAGGGTGTAGCGAATTTAGGAACGAAGGAGGCGCTGCATATTTTGAAGAATTATGTGAGTCGGGGCGAGTCGGTTGCTATCAGTGGGGACAGTTTGACTTTGGCTAGCGGGTGCGATGATAATACGATTAATATTTGGAATTTGCAGACGGGGGACCTGTTGAGCCGTCTTAAAGGACATTCGGGTACGGTGTACTCGGTGGCGATCGCACCTTTGGGCAAGATACTTGCCAGTGGTAGTGCGGATGAGACGATTAAGATTTGGCGCTGCGATTAGTTAGTAGTCATACAATTTTAGATTTTAGGGCGTTTGCGATCGTTCTGCTCAGTTAAAGTTAAATTAAAATTGACACTCACTCGGCCTGAAGGCGCGAGGATTCTTGAGGGATTTCTACCTCAATTTCCCTATTTCTAGGGTTCCCAGACTCCTCACGTTTGCTCAAATGAGCGTGAGGATATCTCCTGGGCGTTTAGGCGCGAACGCCCGGTAACGCGAGAGTCCCCGCGTACCAATTTCAAAGCCCGATCACGAATAGTTTTTGCTGCACCGATATCGGCGTGCTCGTGATATCCGCATTCAGCGCAAATGAACTTTTCGCCGTCTCGATTAGACTTGTCGATATGACCGCAGTTCCGACATTCTTGGCTGGAGTGTTTGGGATTAATTGTGATTACGACCTTTCCTTGCTTTGCAGTCAGATACTCGATCTTCAAAATTAAGTCAGCCCAACCCGCGTCAGAGATAAAACGGTTTAAACCTTTCTTTCTTGATTGCCCATTTTTCAGGAATCTACCTGTTTTTTCGTCAGCCTTTACTCGACATCGACGCATCATGCCAGAAATATTCAAGTCCTCTAAAGCTATGCCGTCAACATTGCGATCAACTATTTTATTGGCAACTTTCCATTGGTAGGCTTGACGCTTATCGCTAATCTTCTGGTGGAAAAGTCCTAGTTTTTTAGCTGCTTTCTTGCGGTTTTTACTACCCTTTGTTTTTCGGGTAACCCGCCTCTGCCTAATTTTTAGAGTGCGCTTAGCTTTTTTTGTGGTTGAAAACTTGGGATTTTCAATTTGAGTTCCATCTGAGAGATGAACTAATTTTGTAAGTCCCATATCGCAGCCAATTACTTTGACGACATCCTTAAAAGGTTTTGTCGTGTAATCGGGGACAGACTTGTTTTCAATGCGGACGGATATGTACCAGCCATTTTGTCGCTTTCTTACTGTACACGCTTTAATGGTAAAGCCGTTGGGAATTGGGCGCGAGTTATAAAAACGCATCCAGCCTAACTTTGGTAAGTAGATTTTACTGCCTTGTATTTTTACCCCCATCACGAAAGTAAAAGAAGTAAAGTTACTGCGGTTTTTGAACTTAGGAAAGCCACGTCCCTCGAAAAAATTTTTATAGGCAGTGTCCAGCCGTTTGACGTTTTGTTGTAGAACTGTCGAATCTATCCCAGCAAACCAGGGTCTAGCTGCTTTTAATTCGGGCAACGCGGTGATTTGAATGTCGCCTGGGTTGCGTCGAGGGTTTTTGACTTTCCCCTCTTTGTCTGTTTTACCTATTTTCCAAGGTTCCCCCGTAGCACCGTTTTTACTGACACAACTGGTCAATGGACAGGCTTCACTTTTTGCTCTAATGTCGCAATAGTTACCTTGAATAAATTGTTGATTATATTGAGTGATTCTGTCATTAAGACACCAGTTGAAGTGACTTCGCAACATATCCACCCAATTGGACATTTTTAAGTCTTGTGTTTGATTGGGACGCAACTTGTATACATAGTTTGTCAACAAGTTTTACTCCTCCTTTTTTGAGCTGTTATTAGTATATAGTGAAATGCTTGCGTGCTTGTATTTTTTATATTTCTTCACCAAAGATGGTTTAATGTTTATACTTCTACTTACAAAGCCGTCCTATAAGGACGGGGTTTTAGACCCATTTCTCTGATAAAAATAATTAACATATAGCAGTTCTCAAGAAAGTGAGGTATGCCCTATGCCCTATGCCCTATGCACGTCGGGTACCTCATGTTACTGAGAAAGGCTATAGTTAATTAAATAGGCTTGTCTTTATTAATTAATATTATCTCGCTTGAGCGCCTGTTCCGTCAATGGTTTGGGGATTTTCCCAGATGTCTAATGAGCAATGTTGTTACAACTGCACAAGGTAGCGAGAGTTTGGGCATTCACCCCCCCATTAAATAGAATTCAGTCAAAATAATAAGGTTTTGAGGGCTAGCTAGCCCTTTTTGTGCGTGCATTTGGGATCGCTACCAGCTTAATAAAATTTAACCAACCAATATCGCATCTGTGACTATATAATCTACTGATAATGTAACAAAGGAGGCAGGAAACTGCTATGTCTCAAGGTACAGATGAAATTCGGCAAATCCAAGGGATAATGACCCTGTTGTTATTGGCATCGCCCCAGGGCAAGCTGCACGAAGTGTTTAACGCGGCGTTATCAGCCTCAGCCAGTCAGGTAGATACCAAGGTTATACCATTTTTCTAAAGATGTGCTAGAGATAAAGAATGTAAGATCCAAGACCATCCTGTGAGAAAACCAATGACATTATTTGTTAAAGATGATAAAATTTCCTGAACTTTTACGCGGAGTTCGTCAAGATTACTAAAG
>NZ_JANMZH010000579.1:0-9658 GCF_031383065.1 Microcoleus sp. OTE_8_concoct_300
GCGTAAAAAACCCAGTTTCGAGGAGTTGGAGTGCGCCCAGGACTATAAATGCTCAACACTTAAAAACCCAAATCAACCGCAATTCGGTGCGCGCAAGCAAACCCAGAAAACGCCACCGCATTTAAACCCTGTCCGGGAAACGTACTGTCCCCCACACAATACAAACCAGGCATAGAAGTTCGATTAAACGGCATTCCCAACAAACCCATTAGTTTCTGTCGCGGAATCGGCCCGTAAGTTCCGTCTTCGCGACCCAAAAAGCGGCGGTGAGAGCGCGCCGTCCCAACTTCCATATAATCCAAACCGGCATCTAAACCGGGAAAAATCTTTTCTAATCTTTCAATAATTCTCCCTCCCGCCTCTTCCTTTTTATCCTCGTATTCCTGCTGCGAAAGTCCTTCCCACTCTTCCATCCAACTCGACGTAAAAGCGTGAACGATGTGATATCCTGCGGGAGCTAAATCCGGGTCGAGCACGGTCGGAATTGACACCAAAACAGTTCCCTCGGGCGCTTCCATTTTGTCCCAATCTTCTAACAAAATGTGGTGGCAGGCACTACCGGCAGGGATTACGCTTGCTTCCACTCCCAAATGCAAACTCAAGAAACTGGGGGCTTTTTGATAGCGCTGCTGCCATTTCTTTTCGGTAGTGGGCATCTCTTCTGCAGGCAGCAATTTTTCAAAAGTATCCCACCGCGTGGCGTTAGAAACTATCCGTTTTGCCCGGTAAACTTCGCCGGTTGCTAGCTCGACTCCGACAGCGCGGCCGTTTTCTGTAATAATTTTTTTCGCCTTAGCTTTGTATTGAATTTTCCCGCCGCATTTTTCTAATCCTTCTACTAATTTTTGGGCGATTTGACCGACTCCGCCTTTGGGATAATTGATGCCGCCGTAATGTCTGTCGGAAAATACCATTCCGGCGTTAATCATCGGCGTCAAGTCTGCGGGTACTACAGACCAGTAGTAGCATTCCATGTCGATAAATTTCAGCAAAGTAGGGTCTTTGATGTAGCGCCGCGCTATGTCGCCAGTATTTTGAGGCAGATATTTTACCAATCCCAAACAGGCTAAAGGATTCTGAAAAAAGACTCGAACTAGATATCCGGGTTCTTCTAGGGATAGCAATTCCATGCCGTTGAGGCAGTTAAAGACGTTCCAGCATTCGCCGTAAAATTTGTGGATTCCTTCGCGTTCGTGAGGGAACCTGTCTGTTAATTCTTGCAAGTATTTATCATAAGCCTGGGGAACTTCAAGTTCCAAGCCGCTGGGTAAGTGATAGTGAAGTTGTACGGGGTCGGGAATCGTTTCTAAGGTGACGTTGACTGCTTTCAGGGCGCGGGTGAGGAGGTTGGTGGTGCCACGCTGTCCGAAGCCAAAAATCATGGAGGCGCCGACATCGAATCTGTAGCCTTCTCGATCGAAATATCCAGCGCTACCCCCTGGAATTGTATAGCTTTCGAGCACTAAAACTTTGGCTTTCTTAGCCGCTAGCTGGGTGGCTGTCACGAGTCCACCAATGCCGGAACCGATGACAATCACATCAAACTCTTGCTGTTTAGGGCGGGAGTTGGGAGAAAATAACTGGGATTGGGTAGGAGCTGACATTAGCTGAAAAATCTTAATATTTCTCTGATTTTACAGTCGATCGCCCTCTCTGAACTGTTGCCTCTGCTATTTTCCCTTTGTATATCTAGCTTTCTGCCTTTTTCACCCTTGACTTCTTCACCCTTGACTTTTTCCGAATTCTTTCCCCAAAAAAATGCGGGAACAGTCTACCATTGCCGACTGCCCCCGTCTGCAGATCCTTTGAGAGGAGAACACTGAAAATTACTATAGCCTTGTTGCTAATTAATGTCAATACTATTAAAAAAATATTTCAATAAGCGGATGAAGGCCGATCGGCAAATGGGTTCTAACTCACATCTTGCACAATTCTCAAGAACAGGCAAGATGCCTGTTCCACAAAGAGTGAGTTTTCTTGTGGGGTGGGCAGGAGAGCCCGCCCGTGAAAGGCTTATTAATAATGGTGCAAGATGTCAGTGCTAACCGACGGCTGGTGGTTGTCGCAATAGTCCGGCAGTCCGGCGGGGGTTTGAACCCGCTCCGGCAATCTGGAAAATGGTGCTCTTGGGTCGATTCTCACTCTCTGGCTTGTATGCGCCCTCAAGGATGTGATAAGTTGCACAGAGCGATCGATCGCCCGTTGGCGAAGCCCTCGAAGACGATCGACCGCACCGCATAAAATCGCTCAAACCTAGCACTCTTCCCAATTTTCTAATGTCCCTGCAACTGCGCGTTTACGTTCCCCCGCATCCGTTAATTAAACACTGGCTGGCTGTCGCCCGCGACGCTGCCACCCCCTCGGTACTTTTTCGTTCTGCGATGACAGAATTGGGAAGGTGGCTGGCTTACGAGGCAATTAGAGAGTGGCTGCCGACAGTGGAAACAACGGTGCAGACGCCTTTGGCAGAATGTCCGGCGACTTTTATCAACCCGGAAGCTCCGTTAGTTGTGGTACCGATTTTGCGGGCGGGTTTGGCACTGCTCGAAGGAATTCAGACGGTTGTGCCGCTGGCGTCGGTTTACCACCTCGGCATGGCAAGGAATGAGGAGACGCTGGAACCAACTTGTTATTTGAACAAGTTGCCGGCGCAGTTTAACCCGGAAACGCGGGTGATAATTAGCGAGCCGATGCTGGCGACTGGTGGCACGATTCTGGCGACAATGCAGGAATTGACTGCACGGGGGATTGACCCGAGCTTGATTCGGATTATCTCTGTGGTGGTTGCTCCTGGGGCTTTGAAGAGGCTGAGTGCAGAGTACCCGAGTTTGATTATTTACACGGCAACGATCGACGAAATCTTAAACGAACAGGGCTTTATTGTACCTGGTTTGGGAGATGCGGGCGATCGAACTTACGGTACATGAACCAGTCAGTCAGTCAATTTTAGATTTTAGATTTTAGATTTTAGATTGACTCGACAGATAAATCTGGGGGCTTGTATCCATTTTTGGGTGCCGTGAGTTGTTGCAGAAATCAGTTGCTGAAATATCCGGCAAAAAAGATGACCCTGGTTTGGTAAAAGCAGGCACAGAGAAAGTTAAAATCAAAAGTACAAGTCAAAAATAAATAGCGTTTAGCACTCATTGCCCGTGAAACTTGATTCTGTTCCGCCAAGCTTGTCTGCTTCTGACTCAGTAAAGCTCAATTATGATTTGCCACAACAGGTACAACTACAAATAAAAGAGGTTTCTGAGATTTGTGCTGCTTTAACCCCGGATCCCGCTGAACAATCAGTGAGTGCAAATACCGATATTTGTCAGGAAGAAAAGAAACTGAAGTCGCAGCACTGGGCAATTTTTGCCTCGACTTTTGCAACTATTTTTTTTGCTGAAATTGGAGACAAAACTCAGCTCGCAATTTTGCTGATGACGGCTGAATCTCGGAATCCTTGGATTGTGTTTGCCGGTGCGGGTGCGGCTTTGATAGCAACCAGTTTGCTGGGAGTTTTGCTGGGAAGGTGGCTGGCTAGTCGGATTGCTCCAAGAACTTTGGAGAGAGCTGCAGGAGTGATTTTGCTGGCGATTTCGGCGGTTCTGCTGTGGGAAGTGCTGGGTTAATTGTCTGCCTGTCGGTAAGTCCTAGATTTCTACAAGAGTTAACTAAGAACTAAAAAAACATGGACTGGCAACTTTTGGGAGTAACTTTTATTACAGTTTTTTTGTCAGAATTGGGAGACAAAAGTCAATTAGCTGCGATCGCCCTCGGCAGTAGTTGTAACTCGCCGCGGGCTGTATTTTTCGGTACGGCGTCGGCGCTGCTGCTGGCGAGTTTAATCGGCGTGGGCATCGGCTTGGGCACGGCAGAGGTGTTGCCGGAGGGATTGGTAAAGGCGATCGCAGCGATCGGATTTGCGGTGATGGGCTTGCGCCTGCTGTGGCCAAAAGCAGATTTACCCGAAGCATCCGAGTAGGGCGTGCCCTCAGTCGATATTATTCAAATATCTCTTCTCTTGATCTGCGTGAATCAGCGTCAATCCATTGTCATCTGCGGTTCAGAAATTCTCTTTTTTTAACCATTGTCATCTGCGGTTCAGAAATTTTCTTTTTTTAACCGCAGATACAGGCAGATAAACACAGATTAACGCCGATGAATATCAAAGCCGGTGTTTACCGCTAAAATTTTAAAAATTAGCGGGGGGCGTGAATTCACGCCCCCCGCCGCTGCTGGTTGAGTTTTTTTCTCAACTCAACCTCTGAGCCTGGTGTCGATTAAACTTGGTTTTGGTAGCACCAGCCCAGCAGGGTAGCGGCGACAGCCAACTTCAGCGCTTCTAAGCCAAAATACCCTTGGTGCAGTTGATTCATCCCGGCGGGTACTTCTGCTGCGTCAGCGAACAGATTTAGGTGCATTCCCAAGGCGCTCATTTGGGGCGTCAGGGCGTAGGTGTCAATCAGGGCGATCGCCAGAAGTACCAATGATAATATGATTGCTGTGCGGCTGCGCTTGCCGAAGTCACCGACTAAATTGTTCAAAACCATCACACCCGTTGCCACCAGGCCGGCACAGATTAACTCAACGCGGTTGAATCCCCAGAACATTAAATTTCCGGCCGTTGCAAACTCGGGAGATGTCGTCATGCCAGATACGTAGAGACTAGGCATAATTACTAGATCCAAAATCAGGCTACCGCTGAGCCAGAAAATTAAGGCCACCATGACAATTGCTTGCCAGCGGGGTTTGATTGATTCCACTCTCGATGTTGTAATAGCTGTCATAAAAAAAGTTCGGTAAGTGGGAAACTCAGAGACTTTAGTCCTGAGAGGAAAACGACCCGGCGATTTCAATCGCCTTGAATCCCCTTTCGGGGTTGGAGAGGTATGGTTGCCTCTGGGGTGAGGTATGGCTGCCTCAATCTCCCTTTCGGGGTAATGTTCGCTTTGCCAATGTTATAAAGGCTTGTCACGCTTACAGCACTGTTTCAGGGACTTTAAAACTGTTTAACTGTAAACAACAGAGCGGAAAACTAGCGTCGCATTCACCGGTGTTATGACCTAAATAACGTAGTCAGTTAAGACTTAGGCGGGTCAGTACAGCTTGCTTGATTTCTCTTACAAGCTCAGTGGCTTTAGCCCTGAGTTACTGACATTATTCGACCCTCTAAAATTTTTTTCTGCCTTTTTTACAGTTTAACTAACTTTTTTCTCAAATTGTGTTAAGTATTTTTAAATTAATGGTAACTTTTTTGTAACAGACCCTAAATAATTGTTAAGCTCACTTATGTTTGTCATCACCTCGGTTAACTCATACTACTAATCGTGAAAAAGTAGGGAATAAATTAATAATTACTCACAATCCTGGACGCACTGCGACCAAAGACATCGGTTTTTGACCGTGATTAAAGACCCTAAGGTATTTTTCTCATAAAAAACCCGGGTTTCTGCGATCGCGAACTAACTCCTCATTTAACTTTAATGCCTAAACTTCAATTATCATCTTGGTGGCCACGTCTTCCCCCTCAAGTCTGGATTCTTGCCGTTGGCAGATTCCTCTCCCAAAGCGGCACCGGTTTTACTTTATTTTACGCGCCGATATTTTTTGTCGATCGCGTGGGCTTATCTGCTACTGCTGTTGGGATCGGTTTGGGTAGCGGTTCAGTTTCGGGAATATTTGGCAGAATTTTGGGCGGTTCTTTTTGCGATTCCAAATTTTGGGGAAGGCGGCGTACTTTATTGCTGGCGGCAATTATTTCGGCTGCTGCTTCTTTTATACTGGCGGCGACTAATGATTTCGCCGGCTTAATTGCGGGCAATTTACTGATGGGTTTGGGCGTGGGCTTGTATTGGCCTCCAACCGAGACGATGGTGGCGGATTTAACCGAGGGCGAACAGCGACAGGAAGCTTTTGCTTTGACGCGGCTGGCTGATAATTTGGGTTTGCAAGTTGGGATTATTTTGGGCGGTTTGTTGATTGCGGTAACGGGTAATTATCGATCGCTCTTTATTATTGATGGTATCTCGTTTTTAGTGCTGTTTGCGGTAGTTGCGATCGCGATCGCCGAAACCTACAAACCAGCTAAGTCCGCGGATAGAGGCAAAAAAAATCGAGAAAATGGCTGGATGGTGGCGCTGAGTGATCGAAGTCTTCTAGTTTATGCTTTAGTAAATACTCTGTTCACATTATATATTTCCCAAATCCAAACCACAATGCCGCTGTACTTTAGCAAGTTTGTCGCGGTGGGAACGGGAACAGGCTTTTCAACGGGTACAATTACCGTTTTGTTTGCTTTTAGCACGTTTTTAACTGTGGCTTTGCAACTGCCGGTTGTTAAAGCTTTGAGGCGGTTTTCCCATCCGAAAGCTTTGATGATTTCTGCGCTGCTGTGGGGAATGGGATTTATCGCGATCGGCTTGACGGGAATGGCTGCAACTGGCAATCTATTTTTAGCTGTTTTAGGCTTGAGCTTTTTGTCGGTTGCGACTGTTGCTTATACGCCTTTTGCTTCTGCTTTGGTGGTGGATTTAGCGCCGGAGTCTTTGCGGGGTGTGTATTTAGCAGTTAGTTCTCAGTGTTGGGCGATCGGCTATTTAATCGGGCCACCGCTGGGCGGTTTGGCTTTGGATAGAGGTAAATGGGCTGCCGATAATTTTTGGCTGGGTTTGGCTTTGAGTGTCGGCGCTGCTATTGTTATTTTGCAAAAGCTCGATCGAATGTTAAAAAAATAGTTGCCTAAATCCCTGTTCCGTGATACTATATGCCTATTTTTTTTTACACAGGCTCGATCGAATGTCAAAAAAATAGTTGTCTAAATACTTGTTTTGTGATAGGTTATTCTGCTATATATTATGAAAAATATAATAATTATTAATTAAAAACTTTGTGGTTGTGGATGCCAAATAGATTTATAATTCTCGAAACGTAAGAGCAATTTTACCATCTATTTTGTGAGGAGTTGTAATGAAAGCACATTTACTCTTTAGTGCTAGCGCAATAGGTTTAGTTTATCTACTTGTCGGTTCTCTACCATTGGCAGCGATGCCTCTCGTCCCTGAGAAACAGACATTAGGTACTGAAGGAGTGAAAGAATTAGAGACTGAAATCAGCCTGAATACAAGTAGTGTTGACAATCCGGTCAAAATTCCGGGAATAAATGAATTAAAACCCGCCGATGCGGTGGAAGTTGAAAATACGGGCGATCACCCCGTCGTCTCAACAGCCAAGGAACTCGCCCCTCTCCCGCAAGAGGCCCCTCAACTCAATCGGGGACAAACAGCAACATTTACCGCAGAAAATACGCCGAAAAACTCATTAAAGTTAGCTGAAAAACCAGCTAACCCAGAGCCAGCCTCAGTTACAGAAGAAATATCTGTTACCCCTTCTCAAAACCAGGAGACACCAGCAGAATTTACGGCAGAAACATCAGTCATTCCTGCCCAAAACCCAGCCGCACCAGCTATTGCCCAAACAGGCATATCTGCGCCAGTACCAACAGAAACTTCTACTGCCCAAAAGTTGGCTGAAATCGAAAACAGCAGTTCCTTAGAACCCGCAGCAACCAACAGCGAAACCGAGGAGTCGAGCGAACTACAACAAGTAACATCTGTATCTCAACTCTCCGACGTGCGCCCGACGGACTGGGCATTTCAAGCCCTGCAATCTCTAGTAGAAAGATACGGCTGCATAGCAGGATATCCAGACGGGACATTCCGAGGCAATCGGGCAATGACTCGCTACGAATTTGCGGCCGGTTTAAATGCTTGCTTGGATAAGGTTAGTGAGATCATTAGAGCAAGTAAATCCAACTTAGCGACGAAAGAAGACTTAGCCGCATTGCAAAGATTGCAACAAGAATTTGCAGCCGAACTAGCCACTTTGCGGGGTCGATTAGATACTTTAGAAGCCCGTGCCGCCTCAATAGAAACCAATCAATTTTCGACAACAACTAAACTCAGTGGCGAAGCAATTTTTAGCGTTGCCGATACTACCAAAAACAATAACAGCGATACTCAGACAGTTTTAAACTACCGAGTGCGCTTGAATCTGCTGACCAGTTTTACAGGCAAAGATACCCTAATAACTGGCTTGCAAGCTTACAATATTCGCAGCTTCGGCCCTAATTTAGCTTTGTCAACAGGGGCATTTAGTGGTTTGTCCGACAGTCAAGCAAAGCTGAGTTTTGAACCGCAATTCCCAGGAATTAATCCAGAGACTCTATCTAGCACTGACGCCAATACTGTTGAACTTTACAAACTGCTTTACGTCTTTCCAGTTTCTAATAGTATCACTTTATTTGCCGGCCCGAAAGCAGAAACTTCCGACGCTTTTCAAGCAATCACTCCCTTTGCTGGAGAAGGCCAAGAAGCCGTCTCTAGGTTTGCAGGTTATAACCCTGTAGTCCGCGTATCCGGTGGCACTTCAGGCAGGGGTTTGGCATCAGCAGGCGGGTTTATTTGGAACATTTCCCGCAAGCTCAATCTCACAGCTTTGTACGGCAGTGTAAATGCAGCCTTGCCCGTTGATTTAGGCTTTCCAGCCACGCCTTTAGGAGCAGGTGCATTTGAGGGAAGTACCGTGGCTGCGGCGCAGTTAACTATTAAACCTACCAGCAGTATCGACATAGGTTTAAATTACGCTTACAGTCGCCACAAATTGAATATTCTTGCTACAGGATTAGGTGATGCCGATTTGGGTTCTATTTTGGGAGCAGATAGAGAACCTGTTAGCGGTGGCGTGAGGATGAATTCGTTTGGCGGTACCGCAACTTGGCGGTTTTCTCCGAAAATTGCTATTTCTACCTATGGAGGTTGGATAATTGCTGACGCTGAAAGAAGCAATGCTTCTACCACTTTTAACAGTTGGATGGTAGGTTTCCATTTCCGAGATTTGTTCGCACAGGGCAATAATGCAGGTATTCTGTTTGGACAGCCACTCGATCGCGATTCAGTAAGTGGCGGTGCTCGCTTTCAGCAAAACAAAGCAACTCCTTACCATTTAGAAGCTTATTACCGCTTCAAAGTCAACGATAATATCAGCATTACACCCGGAGCTTTTGTGCTGTTCAATCCGGAAGGAACTAAGGATAATGACACTGTAGGGGTGGGAGTCCTGCGCACAACTTTTACCTTCTAAAGAAAGTCGCGATACTATCTGCAATTGGCAGGAATTGATGCTGTTGCCGCTTAAGCACTGCTAACCTAGATAGGACTTACGCACGAGTACGCATGGGAACCTAGAAACCGGGTTTTTTTTACCAAAATAGTTTGTTAGAGCATCGCAGACTTGGTAAAAAACCCGGTTTTTGAGCGTCGGAGTGCGCCTAGGACTGACTTGGTTAAACCCTCAATTAGACAGGACTTACGCCTGGGGGACCTAGAAACCGGGTTGATGGGCGAAAATACTTGGTTCGACCCAGCAGATTCGGTAAAAAACCTGCTGGTTGAGCGAAGTCGAAACCCGGTTTCGAGGAGTCGGAGTGCGTCCAGGAGGGCAATTATCAATTACCAATTCCCAATTACCGATTATTTTCGTCGATCGTCCAATTTGCGGTAAACTGCTCTCAAATCAACTTGATGGTGAGCCAAAGCAACTAAAGCGTGATAAAATAAATCCGCAACTTCCCCAGCAATCCCCTCTTTGTCGTCATCTTTGCAAGCCATTA
>NZ_JANMZH010000602.1:0-1239 GCF_031383065.1 Microcoleus sp. OTE_8_concoct_300
GCCTGAACGGCCAAGGTTGGCTTTAGCTTGGGTACGAAATTGGTTAAGTGTTGTCTCCGACGCATAGTAGACCTCAACTTTGACGTTGTGACTTCTCAGTAAGGCTGCTAATTCATCAAGAGTCATCCCCGAAAAAGTGACGGCATAAGAAGAACGGATATTCTGGGTTTGACCGTCAAAAAAGGTGTCTTGGGTTAGGGGGCGATATCCCTGTCTTTTGCTGCCGAGTGCGTTCAGAACCGTCACACTGCTAGCCACACCACAATATGCTGGACGTTTTTGAGTTTCAATGTGGGTGCTAAGCGGTTGAAAATCCTGTTTGCTCTTGCTCTGGTTCAGTAGCTGTTGTCCTTGTGGCGACTCTAAAGAAACCAAAGTTTTGGGAAGTGGTAGCCGGTCAACAGAAGGTGGCGAGAAGAGTTTCCAGGTAAAAACGCTTAAACCTGTGCCGAAGATTAGTAGAATACCCCCTCCAGCTTTTATTAGTCGCCCTCGCCATCGGCGATTCCCAGACTTTTGATTTAAGTCCATATCTTCATCTCTCTCCCGAACAGTTGTGTAAAAAAGTCTTAGTCAGAATTGGTCGTTGGATAATTAAACATTACAACGTATAAACCTTGCCATCTGGTTAGTGGCTCTGGTAACTATCGCCTTTGCTTTGGACATCATTATAGCAAGCCTTTTCATTGTTAAAACTTCATTATGATTAAGGAAAAACATCATTTTTATAAAGAGGTATGAAAAACCGGGATTCTGTAATATAATTTTGAAATCTCTGCCTGGGAGCAAGATTGCATCATGCCACCAATACCAACAGTCACAGTCAAATCAGGATACAAGCAACAATCTATCGATACCAGCATTGAGGCGGATGTGCTGATGTTTCAGCTATTACGACAGTTAACGCCCCAACAAAAAGTACAACGGACTTGCGCTTTCAATCAAGCGGTGCGAAGGTTGGCAATATCTGGAATAAAGAACCAGTATCCCAATGCTAGTGAGGCAAAAGTTCGGCAAGAATTTATTAAAAGGTGCTTGGGTGCTGAGTGGATAGAAGTTTTATCAGACAGTAAAGATTGGGGTGAACTCGTGATTGCAGATCCGATCGAATTAGCGCAAAAAATAGCCAGCATCTTGCTACCGCTGAATATTCCCTATGTGGTGGGAGGTTCGGTGGCAAGTTCGCTGTTGGGAGAAAACAGATCTACGCAAGATTTGGACTTAGTGATTGACCTGGAA
>NZ_JANMZH010000638.1:0-7964 GCF_031383065.1 Microcoleus sp. OTE_8_concoct_300
ACCGCAGATACAGGCAGATTAACACAGATTAACGCAGATGAGTTAGATTAATTCAACAGGATCGGTTCTTCATCTGCGTGAATCCGCGTTAATCCATTGTCATCTGCGGTTAACAAATTCTCTTTTTTTAACCGCAGATACAGGCAGATTAACACAGATTAACGCAGATGAGTTAGATTAATTCAACAGGATCGGTAATGCTGAAAGAAATAGAAATCGAAAATTTTAGGTGTTTTGAGCAAATCAAAATTTCGGGGTTTGAAAGAGTCAATTTAATCGGCGGTAAAAATAATGCTGGCAAAACAGCCTTGGTAGAAGCTATCTTTCTCTATAACGATCCCGACGGTAGAAGTATATTCGCATTAAAAAAGCTGAGAATGGAATCGTCAGCATCGTCAGAATCCTCAGAATGGATAGAATCAATAGAATCAATATATAAAAGGGAATGGGACAACTTGTTTTATTCCCTCAACAAAGACGCAGTTATAGTAATTCATGGAAAAGATGAAAGTAATGTCGTAGATAAAATAGAAATTTGGTTAGATGAATCTGGAAATGTGGACAATATTTTCTCAGACACAAATGTAGAAAGATTAAGAGAGTTATTCTTGAAGGATAAAGATGATTTGTCAGTCCTAAATATTAAATTAACTCGATACAATCAAGAAACTGTTAATTCCGTTGCAATAGCTACTTCATCAAAAAAAATGGGGTTTGGCAGTCGTCCTAATGTTAAAGAACCGCCTTTTATTCCATCTTGTATGAGGTCTTTTGAAAGGAATCTCACGGAACTATTTGACCTGGCGCGTTTGAAGGAAAAAGATAGCGAAGTTTTGAAAGCTTTTCAAATTCTCGACTATTCAATAGAATCAGTAGACAGTTTTTCGATCGGGGAACCCACGCTTTACTTGAGAAGGAAAGGCGAAAAGCGTTTGCCTTTATCATTGTTTGGAGATGCCATTAACAGAGTTGCAGAAATAATCCTTAAACTGGTAAACAGCGAACACAAAATACTGCTAATTGATGAGATAGAAAATGGCATACACCATACAAGTCAGCGGGAGTTTTGGAGAGTGTTATTTCGGTTGGCGGTTGAACTGGATACGCAGATTTTTGCTACAACCCACAGTTTAGAGATGCTGCAAGCATTTGCTGATGTGGGTTTAGAACCAAATCAGGAATGCAGCAGCGCATATTTTGAACTAGCAAGGAAACTCAAAACAAATCAAATAATCGGAAGTCGGCTCGATTTGGAAACTCTTAGTTATGCCATTGAGCATCAAGAAGGAGTGAGAGGTGAGTAATATTGTCATAGTAGAAAGTAAAAATGATAAATTTTTTATGCAGGCAATGGTTGAGAAACTAAACTGCGATATTTAGGTAGAAAAACCTATTTATATAGATGATTATGAACCTTTGGAAGGCTTGAGCGAAACAGAGTTAATCAAAGCTTTAAAAAATTTAATAAGAAAGATTGACCGAAAAGATATCGAAAAGATTGGAATAATTATCGATATTGATAATTATTCAGAGCAAGAACGGCTGAAATTCGTAGATAGATGTATAAAGCAAGTGTTTCAAGCTGAAAGCTTGTCAAGCACTAAACAATTTATCGATATTTGTACAGATTATGGAACAAAAGCCAAATTGGCTTGTTACTTTACAAATTTTGAAGGTAAAGGCGAACTGGAAACGCTTTTAAAGGCAATAAAGGCTAGAGAATCACCTTATGCTGATTGTTTGGATAGCTGGAGAAGTTGCATAAAAGAAAAGGAGGGAAAGGAAATCAAGCAGAAAGATTTTGATAAATTTTGGATTAACAACTATCTCAGGTATGATACTTGCTCAAAGCAGGATCGGAAACAAGCTGAAAAGAAATGCAGTATGCATGGGTTTGAGTATGTTATGGAACACAAAAAAGATATTTGGGATTGGGATAATCCTGCACTCGATGATTTGAAGGAGTTTTTTACACTTTTTTGCTAACATAGTAAAATTCACACACAATTAACTCATGAGCTTAAAAATCTACTTTCTACGACACGGTGAAACGACTTACAGCAAAACAGGCGGCTTCTGCGGCGCTATCGACCCAGAATTAACCCCCGAAGGTTCTCAAATGGCAGAACAGTTTGCCGCCACTTACGCAAAATTGCCTTGGAATGCTGTTTATGTCAGTCCGATGAAACGCACAATTGCTACTGCAAAACCTTTGTGCGATGCTGTGGGAATAGAAATGCAGCTTCGCGACGGACTGAGGGAAATTAAGTACGGTGAGTGGGAAGGCAAAACAGTAGAAGCGGTCAAAAAAGACTACGAAGAAGATTATATTAACTGGCTGACTGAACCTGCTTGGAATGCACCGACGAATGGCGGCGAAACTTCCGTGGCAATTGCTAGCCGATCGTCCTTAGTTATCGCAGAAATTGAGGAAAAGTACAAAAGCGGTAATGTTTTGGTTGTCTCGCACAAAGCGACTATTAGAATTATTCTGTGCAGTCTCTTGGGGATTGATTTGGGACGTTATCGCTATCGCATTGGCGCTTTAGCAGCTTCTGTCAGTATTGTCAAGTTTGATGTGCGCGGGCCGCTGCTGGAAGTTTTGGGCGATCGATCGTACATGGATGAAAACCTCCGCAATTTGCCCGGTACTTGAGGTTGAGTTTGCTATGAAAATATTGGTGTTAAATGCGGGTTCTAGCAGTCAAAAAAGCTGTCTTTACGAGTTAAACGATGTCCTGCCCGATCGCCCGCCGCAACCCCTCTGGGAAGCGCAAATTGACTGGAATCACCGCGAAGGTGTGGCTGAGTTGAAGGTGGAAACTGCCTCGGGAACTGAACAGGAGGAAGAATGCCCCTCAGACTCTCGCGAAGCGGTCATTTCTCGAATGCTGGAGACTCTGTGGCAGGGTAAAACTCAAGTTATTAATAGTTTAACCGAGATTGATATTGTCGGCCACCGCGTCGTACATGGCGGACAAGACTATCAGCAAAGTACGTTAATTTCGCCGGATGTTAAAGAAGCGATCGCCCGTTTATCTGTCTTCGCACCCGTACACAATCCCGTCAACCTCGAAGGCATCGAAGCCCTGGAAAAAATCCTCCCAAATCGGCCACAAGTAGCAGTATTTGATACAGCTTTTCACGCCCAATTGCCACCCGCAGCCTTTGTTTATCCCGGCCCCTACGAATGGCTGGAAGACGGGATTCGCCGCTACGGTTTTCACGGCATTAGCCATCAATATTGCGCGCGCAGGGCGGCTCAAATTCTCAACCGCGATTTGACCGATTTGCGGCTGATTAGCTGTCATTTGGGCAACGGATGTTCTCTGGCGGCGATTCGCGGGGGCTGGAGTGTTGACACGACGATGGGTTTTACGCCTTTGGATGGTTTGATGATGGGAAGTCGATCGGGTGCGATCGATCCTGGGATTATAATTCATTTGTTAAGGCGATCGGATTTAACTTCTGAAAAATTAGATAATATTCTCAATCGAAATTCTGGTTTAAAAGGGATTTCTGGGGTATCTAGCGATATGCGGCAGATTGGAAAAGCCATTACCCAAGGTAATGAGAGAGCTCAACTTGCATTGGATATTTACATTCACCGTTTGCGCGCCGGAATTGGTGCAATGTTGGCGAGTTTGGGAGGGTTAGATGCTTTGATTTTTACGGCGGGAGTCGGGGAAAATTCCGCTGTTGTGCGGGCTGCGGCTTGCGAAGCTTTTGGATTTCTCGGTTTGAAATTGGATCGGGAAAAGAATCAACACTCGCCAGTTGATGAAGATATTGCGGCAGTAGATTCAGCAGCGAGAGTTTTGGTAATTCACACGCAGGAAGACTGGGAAATTGCGCGAGAATGCTGGCAACTTTACTCGTAGAGAGTGAATTTTACATAAGACATCTCCCATAATTCTTGTGGAACAGGCATCCTGCCTGTTCAAAACCCGGTTTCTGGGCCCCCAATATCATCAGAAATCGGCTTTCTAAGTCTCAGTCGCCAATTTAACATGACCGATCGCATTTCTGCACCCAATGTTTACTTATACGCTTTCCAACTGTACAATGACAGCCAGGGCCGCGATAATCCTCTGTGGCAACAATGCGACAAGATTATGGCAAAAGTTACCTATACCTATGAAAGACTAACACCGCATCTAGTTTTCCCAGCAAACTCTCACAGCTACTTCGAGGATTTACTTTCAAATACTCCCCTCCACTTTAGCACCCGCAATCCGCTGATCGAAGGTTTTGTCCAACCGATCCGAATTGACGATAGTTATGGTTTATGCTTAAATATAGGTTGTCGGGAAGATGGCACCGCCGATAATATAAAGGTAAGTTTCCTCAAGAAATTTTACCCAAATCAACCCTTACTCATCGGCGGCAATGACCACTTTTTAGGGCAAACTCTGATAATTACCGCATGGCTTACCCAAACCCCACCGGATAACTTAGATTCCCTCAAACCCCTCGCCGATAAATGCCGCGATAGTTTATTCTCCGGTGATTCTCCCCCTACATTCTACCGATCGGGTAAACTATTTGGTAGCCCGATTTTTGAATACGGTTCAGTTAGCGATATTGCCAATTATCGCCACCTGCTTGTCTGGCTGCTTTGCGACGAAAAAACCGACGCAGATTTTAACACTTGCCAAGATGAAATATTTAAGCTATTATTTCACCGCAACAAAATCATCAAAGCTTTTCAAGACAGCCGCCAGATTTACGATGAACTTGATACAGAATTTCGCACCATTGAGAAAAATATGGATAATTTGCAGCAGCAATTTGCGCGAGGAACTGTATTAACTGCCTCCCAATTGCTGGAATTGCAGTAACAGTTAAAGCAACTCTTTAGCAAAGCTGTAACTTATACTCGCCTGCTGCAGAAACTCGAAGAGTTTGATAATACAGTTGCCATAAATCTTTACAATTACAGTGAGAATTTGCAAAAAATATGTGTTATAATTGAAACCGACGAGGAAGAACTATCTATATTAAATCGCTTCCGTATAAAAAGTGCGCCTCATATCCGATCGCAAATTGCGGCTGACTTAGGATATTTCCGACACGGAACGAGTTTAATCGAACAGGCGGTCGCCTCAATTCGAGGGATAGTAGAAATAGAACAAGCGCGGATCGATCGCGAGAACCAAATCGAACTCCGCGAAAGCGAGCAAACAGAGAACAAGCGATCCGATCGCCTAGAAAGAAAAATTGGGGCCATCGGCGTAGGTTTAGCAGCCGGTGGTATCGCAGCATCCAGCGGCACAGACAAACTCTTTGAGACGGTAAAAGACCATCAAATCCCACTTCTAATCGAGTTGCATCCGTTTGCATTCTCGTTTTTTCTGAGTTGCGCCATCGGTATCATCGCGGGTGCGATCGTTTGGTGTTGGACTCGGCCTAAAAAATAGTGAAAAGGGCGATCGGGTGAGAATGCTGGCGACTTGATCACAATTAGGATCTATGCAACATCTTTTACTACATAAGTCTTCACAATCTAACTTTATAAGTCTTCACAATCTAACTTTTGATAATTTTCCCCTCCCCACCAACTATTTGTACGGATCTTTTGTAAAGATTTGATGAAGCAAATTCTTCGATCGATTCCCAAATTCTATACGTTTAAGTTATGGAAACTTTGTCATATCTTGACAAAAATGATATTAAAGATTATTTAAACTGACAGAATATGACCAAAACTTAATGGCGGAACCATGTCCTGTGAGCTAGTTATAAATTAAACTGATTATAAACATTTTTAATATAAGTATTTTTAATAAGCTTATTATTTTAAAGATTTGATAAAGCTTGGCGATTGCGGATTCCATTACTGACAGTAAGAGTGTAGGATGTTGGCACAGAGACTTAAAAAGCAATTATTTAAAAATAATCGAGAACCCAAAAAATCTCCAAGTAAGTTTCTTGATATTTACATTGCTTTATACGCCGATCAAATAAAAAAATGGAAAAAGTTAAAATTCTCAATATTTTTATTGATAATTTATCTACAGGAGAACTGTTGCAGCAACTTGACGAAAGAGGTGGTATTGTTTTTACCCCAAATATAGATCACCTAATGATCCTACAAAAAGATCGAGAGTTCTACAATGCTTATAAAATGGCAGACTACAGAGTTTGTGATGGACAAATATTAATGTATTCCTTGCAGTTTTTAGGAACACCCATTAAAGAAAAAATCTCAGGTTCCGATCTTTTCCCAACATTCTATCAGTATCATAAAAAAAACCCAAATATCAAAATGTTTTTGCTAGGAGCGGGACCCGGAGTCGCTCAAAAAGCTCAGGAAAATATTAACTTCAAAGTGGGAAGAGAGATGGTAGTTGGGGCACATTCGCCATCCTTTGGATTTGAGAAAAAAGAAGAAGAATGTTCTCGGATAGTTGATTTAATTGAAAAATCGGGAGCCAACGTATTAGCAGTAGGGGTTGGTGCACCCAAGCAAGAAAAATGGATTATTAAATACAAAGAAAAGCTGAACAGCGTCAAAATATTTTTAGCCATAGGTGGCACAATTGACTTTGAAGCTGGTCATAAGAAAAGAGCGCCGAAATGGATGAGTAATGCCGGACTTGAAACTCCCTATAGATTGTTAAGTGAACCCGGACGACTTTGGAAACGCTATTTAATCGACGACCCACCTTTTTTAGGGCTGGCTTTAAAACAGAAAATAAACATTTATCAAAACCCTTTTACAGATTTGTAAACTTACAACCAGGAAAAAAAATATGTTACACCCCTCAGCAAATCTCCCAAAAACCAGTGTAGAAAATGTCCTAACAATGGATATCGAAGATTGGTTTCACATTTTAGATATTGATTCAACGCCAAGCATCGAAGAGTGGTCGAAACTGGAAAGTAAAGTTACCAAAAACACACAGGTGATTTTGGATTTACTTAACAAACATCACACCAAAGGAACATTTTTTGTTCTGGGGTGGGTTGCCGAACATTTTCCAGATTTAGTCCGAGAAATAGAAAGGCAAGGTCATGAAATTGGTACTCATGGCTACAGCCACGAACTAGTTTACAATTTAACTCCGAACGAGTTCCGTCGAGATGTAGCTCGCTCTCTGGAGGTGTTGGCACGAATTACTTCACGACCGATTTTGGGATATCGCGCTCCAGGTTTTTCGATCGCTAATTCATCTCTGTGGGCATTAGACATTCTCGTAGAATTAGGTTTGCAGTATGATGCTTCGATATTTCCCATGAGCAGAAATCATGGTGGGTTGCCGGGGTTTTCAGGAGAGGCAGTATGGCTTACCACGCCCCTAGGAAACAAAATTCTGGAAATTCCAGTAACTCCGACTACACTCTTCAATAAAAAAGTGTATTTGTTTGGAGGCGGTTACTTTCGCCTCGCACCCTATTCTGCGATCGCTGCTGGGATCGCGCAGCTCAACAATCAAGGAAAACCAGCATTAGTTTACCTACATCCTAGGGAATTCGACGCGCACCATCCTAAGCTTAAAATGAAGCCTTCTCGTTCCTTCACAAGTTATGTGAATCTGCACAAAACCCATTCTAAATTTGAGCGCATGATTCAGGATTTTAAGTTTAATAGTATTGAGAAAATTTGGCAAATAAGTATGGATGGGAAGCAGCAGGGACGGGTAGTTAATAAATTCGTAGATCTTTGTCCCAGAGAGCGGGAATTTTGCTTGATCAGCAATACCTACGGAAAAATATCCGATACCGAAACCGAAATAGCAGAAAATTTGCTGACACTTAGACAGTAACTAAAAGACTTGATTGGGAAAAATCTCGATCGCTCTCTAGATTTTTCCCGAATTCCATCGGTAGGGACCTACACTTGCTGAAGTCTAAGTCGGGTTAGGATCGCGATTTAAAGACCTTACAATTTTTATTGTTTTTGTGGGATGGGCGTCCCGCCCGTCCAAAATGGACGGGCGGGACGCCCATCTCACAAACTT
>NZ_JANMZH010000662.1:0-27112 GCF_031383065.1 Microcoleus sp. OTE_8_concoct_300
TAGAACGGGAGAGGCCCAAAGACTCAAACCCTCAAGCTTATTGATTGCCCGCTTGTTGCAGCCGCAGCAGCTCGGCTTGAATTCGCTGTTTGACTGCCGGATTCGCTTGCTTAGGAATGAGAATTAAATAACTTCCACAAGTTTGTGGGATGGGCGTCCCGTCCGTCCTTTTTGGACGGGCGGGACGCCCATCCCACAATAACAATTAAAATTGTAAGTTATTTAATTCGCGATCCTTATCCTTCCGATCAAAAAACCTGTAAATTCCAATTAGAGATCAAAAAGATATTCCTCAAAAACTAGATGTGAAGAGAATTCGTCAGAGGAATATAGCCATCCTAAATCATTTGTAAATTTCTTACTCCCTTCCTTTAGTAAGGGGAGGGTTGGGGTGGGGTAAAAAATTTACGACTTATTTAGAATTGCTATAGAATATAAAAATGCTAACTTTCACAAAACATTTGCGGCCCAATCCCGAGGCTATTGTCAGCTTTACTTTACCGATGACAGCCGACGATCGCACTCGCAGTCGCCACCAATTCGAGACAGAAACGGGGGAAAAGCTGCACCTGAGTTTGCCAAGAGGTACGGTACTGCGCGATCGGGATTTATTGCAGTCGGAAGACGGTAGCTGTTTGGTACTGGTAAGTGCAAAACCCGAATCGGTGCTGACAGCGCGGGCCTCAACTGCGCTGCTACTGATGCGGGCGGCTTATCATTTAGGAAACCGTCACGTAGCTTTAGAAGTTGCCGATAATTATTTAAGGCTTTCTCCCGACTCTGTGTTGCAGGGAATGCTCGAAAAAATGGGTTTGGAAGTAAAAGAGGAAATTGTGCCGTTTCAGCCAGAAATGGGCGCTTACGGGCACAGCCATTAGATTTTAGATTTTAGATTTTAGATTTACGGACACCGATAAATCCGAGGGCTTATGACAAAATTGGTTTCGGTCATTCAACAAAGAAGAAGTCATATTAAATCCGGTAGCATCGTGGGGGGTAAAATCCAGTCAACACTCAGGGAGGGTGCAACCGGAATAGATATAATTCATCTGCGTTAATCTGTGTTAATCTGCCCTCATCTGCGGTTAAAAAAAGAGAATTTCTCGGGCCGCAGATGACAAGGGATTGACGCAGATTTACGCAGATTAAGAGAATGGTAAAAGATTTGATATCAACAGTGAACAATCAACTTTTATGTTTGTTACAGCTAGCTTTTGCACCTGTGGGAGCTTATAGTTATTCTGAGGGAATCGAAAGTCTGGTAGAAACCGGTGCGATCGACAGCGAGATTAGTTTAAGGAATTGGTTAGAAAATTCGCTGCAATTCGGGGCTGTTCGAGTAGAAGCCGCCGTGGTAGTACGGGCTTTGAGGGCGGCCCAGAGGGGGGATTTGGCCGCTTTGAGTTACTGGAATGCTTGGGCGACTGCTGCTAAGGAAACAGAAGAGTTGCGCTTGCAAAGTTGGCAAATGGGGCGGACTTTGGTCAGGTTGCTGCTGGATTTGCGTGAAGTGAAGCTATCCCGCAGGGAATCGCCCGTTTCTTCTGTGTTAACAACAATAGTAAAAGATTTGGTGGAATGTGGCGGCAATCCGTGCAATTTTGCGATTGGCTTTGGCATTGCCGCCGCAAGCTGGCAGATTGAAGAGGAAGCGGCCGTGTTAGGATATTTGTACAGTTGGGCTGCAAATTTGGCGAGTGCGGGCGTTAAACTGATTCCCCTCGGTCAAACAGCCGGTCAGCAGTTGCTGTTAGATTTGCGATCGCAAATTAGCTGTACGGCGCGAGAAGTTTTACAATTAGAAGATGATGACCTTGGTAGTTGCAGTTGGGGATTAGGACTGGCTAGCATGGCCCACGAAACTCAGTACAGTAGGTTATTTCGGAGTTAAAATTTCAAGGGGGAAATCCGGCAACGGAAGGTGCGCCATACGCACCCTAAAGTCGCGTAAAGTGCTTATATAGCAAATCTAAATGAGTCGTAAATTTTTTACCCCACCCCAGCCCTCCCCTTGGAAAGGGGAGGGAGTAAGAAATTCACAAATGATTTAGGATTGCTATAGCGCACATACTAAAATAAAAAAAATCTAAAATCTAAAATCTAAAATCTAAAATCGATATGAGTGCTTTTCGTGTAGGAATTGCGGGTCCGGTTGGTTCTGGAAAAACTGCTTTACTTGATGCTTTGTGCAAGTCGCTGCGACAGCAGTACCAGATTGCTGTGGTTACTAATGATATCTATACTCAGGAAGATGCACAGTTTTTGGTTCGGAGTCAAGCTTTAGAGAGCGATCGAATTTTGGGCGTAGAAACGGGAGGCTGTCCCCACACAGCCATCCGCGAAGATGCTTCAATCAACTTAGTAGCTATAGAAGAGCTAGAGCACAAATTCACTGATTTAGATTTAGTATTTGTAGAAAGCGGCGGCGACAATTTGGCTGCAACTTTTAGCCCAGAGTTAGTAGATTTAACAATTTACGTAATCGATGTCGCTGCGGGCGACAAAATTCCGCGCAAAGGCGGGCCTGGAATTACTAAATCAGATTTGTTAGTAATTAATAAAATAGACCTCGCCTCTTTCGTGGGAGCAGATTTAGGCGTGATGGAACGGGACGCTAAAAAAATGCGAGGGGAGAAACCTGTTGTTTTTACTAACTTGAAGACCAAAGAAGGATTAAAATCAGTAGTTAAATTCATCCGCTCCCACATCGTGTAAAACATCAGTCATCATCTGCGTCCATCCGCGTTAATCTGCCTACATCTGCGGTTAAAACTCCTAAAAACCATCACCTCACCACCAATTCCCTGACCAAATTTGCCAAACGTTCTGTACTGTCTCTCACGGCTAATCCAGAAGCAGCTTGAGACATTTTTGCCAAATATTCCGAATCTCTTAACAAATACAACACTTTGCTTTGCAATACCTCTGCTGTCAGTTCGCTTTGACGGAATACCACGCCGGCGCCAGATGCGGCAAATACCTCCGCATTAAATCTTTGGTGGTCGTCAGCGGCGTGAGGAAAAGGAATTAAAATAGAAGGTACCCCCGTCACTGCTAATTCTGTCAGAGCACTCGCGCCCGATCGACTAATTGCTAAATTTGCTCGCTGCAACAAACTCGCCACATTGTCATAAAATGGCATAGACAAATATTGCTCGTGTTTCAAACTTTCAGCATCCGGGTCATGATTTCCGGTGAGGTGAACTACCCAAGCACCCGCATCAAACCAAGCCGGAGCGCACTGCCGCACTAACTGATTGACGGAGACAGCACCTTGAGAGCCACCCATGACTAAAATTACAGGTACGCTGTCAGGAATTGGCAAATTTAGAGGTTGGCGAGTCAGGAATTGCGATCGCACCGGCGTACCAGCAACCACGGTTTTCGCGCGGGGTAAATGCTGGGCTGCTGCTTCAAATCCGATCGCCACAGCAGTGCACAAAGGACTAAACCAGCGCGTCACCTTCCCGGGAATTGCATTAGATTCGTGGAGAATCACCGGCAAACCCAAAGACCGGGCCGCCAGAATTGCCGGTGCTGCGATATAACCGCCCGTAGTAAAGACTCCCTGAAAATTTCCCGCTTTGAGCAACTTCCGCACCTGAAGGATCGAGCCGGCGAGTCCGCCCAAAATTCGCAGTGTACCGAGTCCAAATCGCTGCTGAAAGCCTTCGACGGTGATCGTGTGGAGGGGGTAAAGGGCTGGAACTAATTGCGTTTCCATGCGGTCTGGGACTCCTAGCCATTCGATCTGACAGTCATTCAACTGGCCAGCGGTGGCGATCGCAGGAAATAAATGTCCACCTGTACCGCTAGCTGCAACCAACAACCGGAGGGGGGCTTTTGTCAAGGTATTTGTTTCTTTTACAAGTAAAAGTTCCACAGGTCGATCAATTTTATATTTGAGGTTTTAGATTATTATGCTTATTGTTCCAGCAGTTTCAGCCAATTTTCAATCAGCCATCTAAAATTAGATTGTGCCGTGTCCCTCCTTCCGTTGTCACGAGTCGTTGCAGGCGAACAGTTGCCCGCGCCACGACTCCTGACAAATAACCAAATTATCATCTAATGCGTAATTTTTTGAATTTAATGCCAAGTGCATCTCAGTATTTTTCCAGCCGTCGGGACGAAAAAGCCGATCGGGCGATCGTTTTTGGCTTTAACTGCGGGCAGTCGATCGCTCAAATGTTGTTATGTTTAACAGTGGTAAGTGCTGGCGTGCTGCATCCTAGTGCGGTAAGAGCGATCAGTGCGATCGGGGCGACTCCCCAAACGATCGCCCAAACCAGAGCAAATGCCCCGGCCCCACTCACAAAACTGCTAACAGAAATTGACGCAGCAGCCAACCGGCGCGATGTCAAAGCAGTCATGGCATTTTACAGCCCGAGTTTCACTCATTCTGACGGCTTAAACAGCCAAAGCATGGAAAAAGCCCTCACCCAACTCTGGGATCGATATCCGACTTTGAATTACCGCACCGAGATCACATCTTGGACAACCGAAGGTAGCGCGATAGTCGCAGAAACCGTAACTACAATTGCCGGCACTCAAAAAAAGGATGGCAGAGAATCATCTCTCAAAGCTACCATCCGTTCTCAGCAGCGCTTTGAAGGTGAAAAAATAGTTAAGCAAGAGATTTTGGCCGAACAAACTCAGCTTAGTTCTGGCGAAAATCCTCCCACAGTTCAAGTGAATTTGCCGGAGCAAGTTAAGGTGGGCGAAGAGTACCATTTTGATGCCATTGTGCGAGAGCCGATCGGCGATGATATTTTAATAGGGACTGTTTTGGAGGAACCCATTACCGAAAAAACATTTTTTAATCCCTCAGAAGTCGAGCTGGAGTTGCTAAATGCCGGGGGAATTTTTAAAGTAGGTAAAGCTCCGGCTACCCCTGAAAATCGGTGGGTTTCAGCAGTTTTGATGCGACAAGGCGGAATTGCCATGGTTAGTGTGCGATTGCGGGTTGTCAAGTAATAAAATAGGTGTTATGGGTTATTTGAGTAATTTCTGTAGTGGCGGGTTAAGTAAAATCTCTAATACAAACGAGAGAACCCGATAAACCTGCCCCTACAAGAATTATGGTTAATTGACCCGACTTGATTTTAGAGCAACTAAAAACTCTGTTTTTCCCTCTTCCTCCCTCTCTCTGCGCCCTCTGCGCCCTCTGCGGTTAATAAATCTTCCTTATTATTAAAAATGATTTCTATCCAAAATCAAATAGTTTTCATTACAGGTGCGAGTAGCGGTATCGGATCAGCCTGTGCCAAGATATTCGCCAAAGGTGGAGCCAAACTAATTTTAGCAGCCCGCCGCCTTGAAAAACTCGATCGACTGGCGAACGAACTTGTAGAAACAAAATTGCTCGCCTCGGCGAACGAGATTTACTTGCTAGAATTGGACGTGCGCGATCGCCCGCAAGTCGAATCGGCGATTGCTGCGCTTCCCGATGCCTGGAAAAGCATCGATATTCTGATCAACAATGCGGGATTGAGCCGTGGTTTAGACAAACTGCACGAAGGCAACTTTCAAGATTGGGAAGAAATGATTGATACCAATGTTAAAGGCTTGCTTTACATGACTCGCTCAATCGTGCCAGGAATGGTAAGCCGAGGCGGAGGCCACGTAGTGAATATCGGCTCAATAGCAGGCCGCCAAACTTATCCGAAAGGCAATGTTTATTGCGCTTCCAAAGCAGCAGTGAGAGCTATTTCGGAAGGGTTAAAACAAGACCTTTTGGGAACACCAGTGCGGGTGACGGAAATAGAGCCGGGTTTGGTGGAAACAGAATTTAGTAATGTCCGGTTTCACGGCGATGCAGAAAAAGCAAAAAATGTCTATCAAGGATTGACACCGCTGACTGCTGACGATGTAGCGGATGTGGTGTATTTTTGCGCGACGCGATCGCCCCACGTCAATATTAGCGAAGTCTTGCTAGTTCCGACAGACCAAGCTAGTGCAACTCTGGTTCACCGAAAAGAGTTTTGAGCAGTGAATGGTGATACCAAACCCGAATTAAATACGCCCTTTATTTCTTAGTTCCTATACGCTTTGATTTCGTTTGTGTAGGTAGGTTTCAACGGCCGAGTTTTACAGCGGCATCGTCGATCGCCCCACTCAATCCTGGATCGGACTCCGCGCGGGTCAATTCATCCGAAATGCGATCGCCCCCCAACTCTGTAATTCAGATTTTGCCTATCCTCAAGCGATCGCCCGGTGGAAAAATTTGAAGCGACTCTCCGGATGGCGCTCGAATTCTCAGGAAGCTTAATTGGTAGATGCACCCTGATTAATTAACTCCCGACCAATTTTGGCCGGGTTTTTTTTGTCGATCGCACGCCGTCGCCGCAAATTCTCAAAACTGTCCCGAAAAAGTACACCTCGAACCGGAAGCTTAGTTGGTAGATGCACCCTGATTAATTAACTCCCGACCAATTTTGGCCGGGTTTTTTTTTGCGGTATCGAGGCTGATGCTGAAAAAGTTTGAGTTTGTCCGGATGGCGCTGGAATTCTCAGGAAGCTTAATGAGTAGATGCACCCTGATTAATTAACTCCCGACCAATTTTGGCCGGGTTTTTTTTTGTCGATCGCACGGGCTCGCCAGAAATTCTGCCAAATTTTGCCAAAGTGTCCTGAAAGAGGTGCTCTCTTGCGGGAGATTAAATTAGTAGATGCACCCTGATTAATTAACTCCCGACCAATTTTGGCCGGGTTTTTTTTGTCGATCGCACGGGCTCGCCACAAATTCTGCCAAATTCGGCCAAAGTGTCCTGAAAGAGGTGCTCTCTTGCCGTCCATTAAATTAGTAGATGCACCCTGATTAATTAACTCCCGACCAATTTTGGTTTGGGGTTT
The DNA here is from genome assembly GCF_031383065.1 of Microcoleus sp. OTE_8_concoct_300. NCBI lineage: Bacteria > Bacillati > Cyanobacteriota > Cyanophyceae > Oscillatoriales > Microcoleaceae > Microcoleus > Microcoleus sp. OTE_8_concoct_300. The sequence continues at coordinate 6,853 of NZ_JANMZH010000662.1, forward strand.
TTTTTTGAGCGATCGCACGGGCTCGCCACAAGTTCTGCCAAATTCGGCCATTGTGTCCTGAAAGAGGTGCTCTCTTGCGGGAGATTAGATTAGTAGATGCACCCTGATGAATAAACCCCAGCCAATTAAGGCCGGGGTTTTTTTTGCTCGAAAGCTGGATTAGTCGATCGACCTACAACACCTCAAAAGACTGCACCTCCAGAACCGGGCCGATCATAGCAAAAGTCATCACATCCTTGCGGACTTCACCTTTAATACTGACTTTCAAACCAGCTTTTTTCAACTCAGAAGGAGCCTCCTTAAGTTCGTAAGTTTCCCCATCTTGGCCAACCAAAGCCCAAGTGCCCGGGCCTAATCCTTTACGTTCAATTTCGCCTTTGACAGTAATACTCATGCTGACTGCACCTCTGTTTTAATCGCCAAACGCGCCAATCCGAAACACAGCAAAGCATTGACAATCAAGAATGTTTGTGCTACCAAACCACTTCCCAATCCCCAAACTGCGGGAGACATAAAAGCATTCACCGCTAAACTGCTGGCAAAACCGATCGAAATTGCGATCGCGATCCACTTCCACTGTCGATGTCCCAATAGCAAAGCAATCAAAATCCCAGGAATCAAAACGCTAGCAAAAAAGGGATTCAGCATACTGCTGCCATTAATTGCGCCGCCGAGTTCGGGAATAGAACTGCCCATCACCCGCAGCGGCCATTGTGGTAGGTCAAATACAAACAGATTTCGCAGCCCAAAGAACCCAGAACTGCCAGCAATCAAGCCGCCGGAAAAGCCCCAAGTCCAGGCGAAGGGGAAATAATTCCGCATTAAGAAAGCCAGCAGGTAAGAACCGAGCACCATTCCAATCTTAGGCAACAGGGCGACTGCACCGCCGTCTATCCAAAAGCGGGGGTTGAGATAGCCGTTGTCGCGCACCCAGCGAAAGAAATCGCGGAAGTTGATTTGTCCGCGCTGGGCTAGCTGAACTGCTGCGGCTGCGTCTAGGTGTCCTGAACCAAAATGGTTTAACGGATCTTCAGTGACAGTTCGCGAGGACTGCAAGAGTACACTGCGAATCGAGTCTGGTTCTGTGATGCCGGAGGCCTTGATAAGGGCTGCAACGGCTGCAACGTGGGGAGAAGCCATGCTAGTGCCTTGGTAGCCTTCAAAGACTTCGGCGCCGGTTTCCGGGTCGATCGTACTTTGCAGGATCTTGCCGATTTCAGAACCGCCCGGGGCTGCAATGTCAACCCCTGCGCCGAAATTCGAGTAAGAGGCTTTTTCGTCGTCCGGGCCGAGGGCGGAAACGCCGATGACGTGGGGATAGCGGGCGGGATAGGAAGCGGAACTCTCGCCGGAGTTGCCGGCTGCTGCGATGATGACAACGCCTTTAGAGTGGGCGTAGTCGATCGCCTCGGACATTAACTGACTTTCGCCGCCGCCGCCGAGACTCATGTTAATCACGTCGGCGCCGTTGTCAGCAGCAAATTTGATCGCTTCGGCGATGTCGGAAACAGTGCCGCCACCGCTGGCGCTTAACACTTTTAGCGGCATTAAAGCAGCTTCGTAGGCGATGCCCGCAACGCCATAATTGTTGTTAGTTGATTGGGCGACTGTACCGGCGACATGAGTGCCGTGCCCGTGGTCGTCGTAGGCTTCGGCGCGATCGTTTACAAAGTCGTAGCCGGGTACAAATTTGGTTTCTTTTAAGTCAGCGACTGGAGTAATGCCCGAGTCAATTATCGCTACTGTTGTGCCGCTGCCTTTGGTTTCGTTCCAGGCAGATTCTACGTTGATGCTGCGGAGATTCCACTGCTTGGTATACATGGGGTCATTGGGAATCTCGAAAGCGCTGTAGACGTAGTTGGGTTCAATGTATTCGGTATCTTTAGCCAAATTTGATTTTTTCAGGGCGTTTAGCAAAGCGCGATCGCCCTTAACTACATATACATTGTCGCCCGCTGAGAATTCGCTGTTGAGTTGCGGTGCGACTTGGTACTGTTGGGCGATCGCATTTACTTCTTTCGCAATCTCAGCAGCGCCCAAATCTTCGCGAAAATCCAGCACAATCGAGTCGTAAGTGCCTTGAGTAGCAAGTCCTGGGAAATTAGAAATCGCCCAGCCGAGCCCGATTAAAAATAAGCACAGAAGGAAAAACTTTTTCATGGCCGATCGTCCGTTTAGGGAAGGCTTGTTCACCACAATAACCCAATTTTCACCGCCAGCGCCAGTTTTCCTTGCTGCTGCTTGTGGATCTCTCCCAAGCCGGCCTTTGGTAGTTTTCGGCGGTGGCTGTTGATCGAGCAAAAATTGCTCTAATTTCTAGTTAGAATTGCCGAGCAAGTTTTAGGAGTTCAATCAATTGTATCATTAGAGAAAATGACAAACAGAACCTGGACTATTTTCAACAAGGGTATTGCATGGAAAGAGGTTTAATGTGGCTGCCGCTGCTGGCAATTTTTATCGGGCTGGCTTGGGCTGGATGGAACGAGTATCAAAAGCTGGAAGCGTATCGCGTCTGGGCCGAACAATTTGCTAAAGCCAAGTACGATATTTATGCTGTACTCGGTCAGCAAGAAGACAGTTTAACTTGGGGAAAACCTACTCGCCGCGGGCCAGTGAATTTGCAAACTTTTTCTTTAAAAGACGTGCAGTCGCTACGTTTGTTAGTCAACTCTCAGGCCGTTGATTTGGAGTCGCCGCCGAATTCTGGAAGCCGAATCGCCCTCGAATTTTTGTTGAAAGATGCTGCTGCGGTGCAGGTTCCTTTTACAGAAATTCCTCTAGCGACTAAATGGGGAAAGCACTTGCAGCAAGAATTGCAGCGCTTTAGGTAAAAGCAGTCTCCGGCGGGGCAGCATATCAGATACGAACTCTGCTACTGTAAGTAACAAAAGTCTGTAAAGTTGGTAGTGGAAATAGAACTTACGCAACAAATCCTTTGAACGGCCATCTATAGGAGTAAAGTGCGCACGCATCACCTGGAGGACTTGAGTTCTTGCAGTAAGTAGTACGGATAGTGTACCTGTGCCTAGCCCGATAGTGATCCGTGCGCACCTTAGAGTTAAAGTTCTTGCCCAGCGCGTCCTAAAACACCTAAATTGCTAGCCCCCAAACCTGCGGAATGCAAACACAAGAATTTTTACAGCGCTATCAACAGGGAGAGCGTAACTTTAGTCACATTGACCTCAGCGGCGCTAGTTTAAGCGGTATCAACCTGCGAGAAATAGACCTCACTGGTGCTAACTTGACTGGTGCTAATTTGAGCTGGTCTTTTTTGAGCAATGCCCAGTTAATTGGGGCTTGTTTGCGGCGCGCGGATCTCCGCAGTGCGGGGATGGCTGGGGCGAATCTGAGCGTGGCAAATTTGAGCGGGGCAAATCTTGCTAAAGCGGATTTGCGCCTTGCTTGTTTGGAAGCAGCAGAGCTCAATTGGGCCACATTGCCTGAAGCGGATTTGGGCGGTGCTAATCTTCAAGGAGTTAAATCTGACCAAATTAATTTGGCTGGGGCTAAACTCGACGGCGCGAAGTTGATGGCGGCGGAATTGATGGAGGCGAATCTCAATGGCGCCAGTCTTGTTGGTGCTAATTTAACGGGTGCTAATTTGCGGGAAGCGCATTTGGTGGAAGCGAATTTGCGATCGGCAATTTTAATCGGTGTAAATTTGATTGAAGCTGACCTCAACGGCGCTCAAATGCGATGGGCAAATCTGACGGGCGCTGAGTTGCACCGAGCAGTGCTGGCGGGGGCGGATTTGACTGAGGCGGTGCTGGATAACGCTGATTTGAGTCGAGCTAATCTGGCGGGTTCTTATTTATTGAAAGCGAGTTTTAAGAAGGCGCTTTTGCTGCGAGCTAACCTGGAAGGAGTGTATTTGCTGCGGGGGGATTTGAGCGAAGCTAATTTGCGTAGTGCTGATTTGCGGAAAGCTGATTTGAGCGGCGCTTATTTGGTGGATGCGATTTTGGGTGAGGCGGATTTAAGAGAAGCTTGTTTGATTGAGTGCCGTTTGATTCGGACGAATTTGGAGGGGGCGCAGCTTACGGGTTGCTGCATTCAAAATTGGCAAGTTCAAGATGTCGATTTGTCTCGAGTTGACTGCCGCTATGTTTTTACTCAGTTTGATTATACTGCGAAGGTTGCGGCAAATCGCTTTCCGGTCGATCGCGATTTTGAGCCGGGGGAATTGGGGGGGCAGCATCAAGAGGACAGTTCTATTGTGAATGTGTGTTTTGCTGAATCTCCTAATTGGGAGGCTTTGGTTTTTACGGTGCGTCGGGTGGAGTTGGAAAGCTACGCACTTAAGTTGAACGTTCAAAAATTTGAATCGGCGGGAAAACAAAATTTACTGAGGCTGAGTGCGAACCGTTTGGTGAATGGCAAGATTTTGGGCGATCGCATTTTGGAGCTTTATCCAGATATGTTGGAAAAGGTTTTAGCCAAGGACGCTGAAATTTTGAGTTTGCTCGACTTGGCTGTTGCTAGTAATAGTACGCAGCCGAGTCACAATGAAGTGTTGCTCAGAAGACAGGAAATCTACCAGCGAATGGTGCGCCAAATTTGGTTGATTTTGATGTCTCAGACGCCGGATAAACTCTCCCAAAGCGTGCAGCGGCTGTTGGATTATTTGAAGCAGCAAGGTATCGTGACTGAGCAGATTCAAAAGAAAGTCATCAGTCAGGCGATCGTGCAGCAGTCGAAGCAAGACCCGGTGTTTCGGGAACAGTTGATCGCGTGGGAGAAAACGGCGTCGGATCACGTTCGCTGTTCGATGATCGGGGAAGCGGTGCGGTTTGCGATCGCCCTTTTGATCGATTATTAACAGTTAATTGTTAACACTTGAAGTCGGCGACTTGCTAAAGCCCGCACTTGCTCTTGTGCGTCGGAAACTGCAAGCGATCGTGCATTACTAAGCAATACCCGGCTTTTCGGGAACAGTTGCTCAGGTGGGAGAAAACGGGTTCGGAGCGCGTTGGCTGTTCGGTAATGGGGGTAGCGGTGCGGTTTGCGATCGGCTTTTTGTGGGAATGAATAGACATAGGAGTGAAAAGCCGCTCCAGGGAGGGCTGGATGCCTGTCCCACAAGAATTGTTGGAGATGTCTAATGTGTACTTGATGTTGTATCCTAAACCTAATCTTGCCAAGGCACTTTCAGATGAGTTAGGCGGTGCCGGATAACCTTTACAACTCTATCAATATATCGCTGCTGACCTGTCACAGTGTCTTTAGAGGGGTAGTGGAGTAAAATTGCCTCTAGCCCAAAGCTGACAAGTGCCGAAGAGCTAAAACATAGCCAAGAATCTTGTGGGAAGATGACTGACTCCGAAATGATTACTGTTTCGGAAGCCTCTACTGTATCAGGCTATACACCACAGCACATCAGATTACTTATCCGTCAAGGACTGATAAATGCCCGTCGTGCTGGTGGAATCTGGTTAATTGAGGCTTCCAGCCTAAGCAATTACATAGACAGCAATCCCAAACCTGGCCCTAAATCCGATAAACCAGATGCTTGACTTATATTCCAAATGGAATATAATTAATAATTAAGACAATGCAGTGTAAACCAGAGAGTCAACTGTGAACCACCTCGATATACTTCAGTCCATGCCTGTTGCCCAGCTAGGAACTGGAAGAAATAACCTTCTGACCAAGACAACTGGTAAGTTCTATACCCCAAAGTTCATTGGTGAACGCTTGGTCGATAGTGTTCTAACGGTTGCATCTCGTATAGAACAGACTGGAGAGCTATCTGTTATCGATCCCTTTTGCGGTGACGGGCGGTTAATCGCTTGGCTTCTGGAGCGTGCTTCAACTTTTCCCAGTCTTAGAAATCGCTCATGGCGAATTGAAATATGGGACTATGACGAGCAAGCAGTCATTCAAGCAAAGCAGGCTATTGAGCAAATGGGTAATCATCTCGGTATTAAGTTGAATTTGAAGATATTTGTTCACGATAGCTTTGCTTATTTTATCTCTCAATTTAGAAAGAGACAAACCTGTAGTAAATCTCAATTCGACATTACAATTACAAATCCTCCTTGGGAGGTTGTAAAACCCGATCGCCGCGATATTAAAATATTGGATGAGCAAACGGAGTTAATTTATATTGACTCCCTACGAGAGTTTTCAAAAAAACTGCAAAGTAATTTCCCCCTGTCAATGCCGGGAAAAATGTTTTCGGGTTGGGGGGTTAATCTTGCTCGTGTTGGGTTAGAGATGGCTGTCCATCTGACTAAAAATCAGGGAGTGACAGGTATCGTTTCACCAGCGTCTTTTTTGAACGATCAAAACTCTGAATCTTTGCGAAAGTGGTTACTTACAAACCATACACTTAAATATATAGATTACTTCCCTGCTGAAGCTAGACTTTTTGAGGGAGTCGATCAAGCTTGTGTTAATATGACGGTTGAAGTCAACACTCCAGAGCAAAAAACCTTTATTTACAAGTTCGATAAACATTTACGTTACCTTGAATATCATCAAGAACTTCAATTGCCCGAGAGCTTTTTAAAGTCCAATGGTCATGTTATTCCTGTATCTTCTAATAAATCGCAAATAGCTCATCTACTGCATTTTTCAGAACTGCCAACCCTCGGAGATTTGCAAGGTAATTGTGAAGGGCAATTGTGGACAGGACGAGAGTTAGATGAGACAGGGCATACTAAATATTTATCACTAAAAGGCTCTCACCCTTTTCTCAAAGGTAAAATGATTGAGCGCTTAACCAGAGTTAACCAGCCTTTATTGTTTATCGCTCCAGAAAAAGAACGAAGTATTCCTTCTTCGGTGAAGTATCCACGAATCGTTTGGCGAGATGTGAGCCGACCCACCCAAAAGCGAAGGATTCAAGCAACAATTATTCCTGCCAACTGGGTTACAGGTAACTCTCTTGGTGTGGCTCATTGCCGAACCGATGATTTGTCAAAGCTTTACACATTGCTTGGCATCATCTCCTCGCTACCATTTGAATTTCAGGTGCGCTCAATGCTGTCAACGGCTCATGTTTCTGTGGGAGTATTACGCAAGACTCGTATACCCTCAATCACCTATGATTTAACTGAAAGGTTAGTACCATTGGTAGAGCGAAAACTAGCCGGAGATTTAGCCGCAGAAATGGAAATTGAAATTGTTATGGCTCAAGCTTATGGGTTAGATCGTGACGATTTAGCTGAAATTATGGATTCTTTCCCCAAACTCTTACCCAAAGAGCGTCAGAATTTGCTTGATCATCAGATGTGGGAGAAGGCATGATTCCAAATCATTACTCTGCAAAACTTAGCGATCTTGACTTAGCAATGGCGGTACATATTCCGCCTGGAGGTAATTGGAAGAACATTCCAACTACTATTCCTTCTAAGCGATTAGCACAAATTCGAGAAAGTTATGCCAAAGGTAAAGGCAGCCGTTCAACCTACTATGGGCGATTACTTCCAGATGCCCCAGCTTACACCATAAACACTTATTTCGGTCGTCCTGGGAATGGTTGTCATCTTCATTATGATTATGCAGGTGGCCAACATCGGGTGATCAGCCAGCGTGAGGCAGCAAGGCTTCAAAGCTTTCCAGATGAGTTTATTTTTCTCGGATCTCGTACTGCGATTAGTACACAAATCGGTAATGCTGTACCACCACTCCTTGCATATCAGATTGCTTTGCATTTAGGTTCACCAGGACTGTTCGTAGATCTTTTTTCAGGAGCAGGTGGGTTAGCATTAGGGTTTAAATGGGCAGGTTGGCAACCTGTGGTAGCTAATGATATTGATCGCATAGCTCTTGAAACTTATGCTAGAAATGTTGATTCCTCTGTGATTGTTGGAGATATTCGTAATCCTGAAGTTTTTTCACAAATTGTCTCAAGAGCTAATACTGCAAGACAAATGAACCCTAGTTCTAAATTGTTTGTCTTGGGAGGTCCCCCTTGTCAGGGATTTTCTACAGCGGGCAATACTCGGTCAATGCAGGATGAGCGTAATTCACTGTTTAACAATTACAAACAATTTATTGAGGCAATAAATCCAGATGGCTTTGTCTTTGAGAACGTAATGGGCTTGTTAAATATGGAGGGTGGTCATGTCTTTGAGCAAGTTAAAGAAGCTCTTATGGCAGTAACCAATCAGCTTACAGTGTGGAAACTTAACGCTGCGGACTATGCAATTCCACAGCGACGTAAGCGCATCATCCTAGTTGGTTTACAACAGAATTCAAAACCTATTCTGCCCCCTTTACCTATATCCGATTCTAATAGAAATAGCTCAATCAGTCTTCCATTACCAGTCACAGCTTATGAGTCTCTTAATGATTTGCCACCTCTTGAGTCAGGCAAAGATGGAGATAATCTTGATTACATCTCCCTCCCCTTTACTGACTATCAAAAACTTATGCGAGGATACATTTCACCAGAGCAATATCTCTATGCAGTTAGAGGGAAAGCTGAAGTTTTTTAAGCGGTTAGCATACAGCTTTCCCTCTTTTAAATTAACTGTCTAGATTCAATTCACCTCGAACATAACGATCGTTATTCCACTGTTCGATCAACTCAAGTGCCACTAATTGCATTATCGTAGCCATTTTGTCCTTAGCAGCGGAAAAGTTACCGGGATCATCTTTAGGGATACTCTTAACAATAGCGCGAAAGCCTTCTTCTAATGAAATTTCGCTAGTGCTAGATAAGAGTTCTGCAATTTGCGTATCTAAATTTTTGATCTCAGGTGAAGATTCTTCCAATAGATCAAGAACAGCACAAATTTCAACTTCAATTTGGGGTGTCGTCACAACATAGGTATTACGGCTTTCCTTCCTGAAATAATTTCGTAATGATTCAAATGCCACTCGGCAACGTCTTGCCTTTTTTTCATCTGGATATTTTGTTACACGAGTAGAATAACTTATTTGGTCTAACTGTGTAATGTGATTTTCAACACGAAGATTAACAAATTTGACTTCTTGTTCAGCATACTCAAGCTCTAGAAATGTTCCCAGAAATGTAAAATGCTCTGCATCAGCAATTCTTTGCAAGATGCTCATTAGTGTATGGCGATTGTCCCGCAACAGTTTACTCAGTCTCAATGCTGTCTCATCGTCTAAAACTTCTTCTTTGCGTAGATCCCACAACGCTTTACTGTGCCATGAAATTACGGATTCACCCTTTGCCTCAACTTCTCGTAAGTGAACTACTTCACGTAGAACCATACGATTGTTTTTGGCACTGTTACATGACTTGCATAAAAGTTGAAATTCAGGTCTGTGAGTAAATCCAAGCGATAGTGGCCCAATGTGATCTGCTGAACAAGGACCAGGATGTCCGTTGAAGCATAACTCATTACTGAAATTCGCTCGAATCTGTCCCATCAAGCGATTTGCAGCAATCCAATTACCTTCTGTCCAATACTCAAAAACACGGCGATCAGTTGTGTAAGCTCTTAAATTTGATGGGCTTCGTCCCCTGTCTGCTGTACTCCGGCAACATTTATTAAAAGAATGAAAGCCATCAAAGCGGTCAGGTGCATTAGACATAGCACCGGGACTTAAAATGCTTGGCTCTTGTGGAATATACTCCTTTTCGATCCAATTCAGCCAACTTTCTAAATTGGGATCAAGGCTAGGTGGTAAAATCTCGCTTGTCCGCAGAATATCTGGGAGATTTGAGAAAACTGAATCTCCCAATACCTCTACTAACCGAGTTACTAAGTCTGCGATCCTTTCAAAGGGTTCAATCGGAAAGCTTTCATCAACATAGCCCACCTTTGTTAACCTTTGCAGCAATATGTTCGATGGATAGACATATCTCAGTTCCATCACTCTTCCACAACACTTACAAGGTTTTTTCAAGGTAGGATGAATTTGTCTAGCTGTCCTACTGATCCACGTTGTAGATTTAGGATCGATACCTAGTGAGAGAGCTTTTTTACGCCACCACTCACGCCGCTTGTGATGCGTGTCTTTGTACTGCCCGGAACTACGATTGGATGGTGCTTCCCACTGAATTTTCTTGTCTTCCTTAAAGGCATCTGGCATTCCTGCATAAGTTTCATGGTTAGCAATAAACTCCATGTAGCGAATAAAGTCGGGATGCCATACCTGTCCTTGGCTGCCATACTGTGAGTTTCTTGTCATAACTGGCTTCGTAGATATCTTGTGTTTCGATCGACAAGATCCAAGTTTCCCACCATTGGCCAGTTATAAATCAAATTACCATTCTTCGCTTGTGAGTCGGCGGCCCGCTAAAGCCCGGATTTGCTCGTCGGTGTCGGAAACGGAAAGCGATCGCAACAACGGCACAACTCCCGGATTTTCGGGATAATGTTCGATAATCGCTTCAAGCGCTGTAAATCGGGGATTGTAAGCAAAAGAACCGTTTTGATTCTCAACATCGCTCAAAGCTCGATCGCGCAAAAACTCAAACATTCCCGGTTCATCTTTCCATCCCCGGATTAACTCTACCAGGGCGATCGCCCGCACCTGCGAATCTTCATCCTCTTGAGATCTAATTTTCAGCCACTCGAAAGTTTGAGACTGATTTGTCCAGCCCCGGGCTAACTTTTGCAAAGCCATTTGCCTGACGGCCGGACTCCGATCGCCCTCTGCTTTAGCCGTAAGCAGCATCGAAGTTTCAGCACCCAAAGGCCAGTTGTCAGCGAGTTCCTGCACCGCAGCTTGCCGCACCAGCGCTTCTGCTGAATCAAGCTGATTTTTCAGCCAAGGCAAGGTTTCCGGGTCGTCGGGCCACCCCCGCACGATCGCCCGCACCAGCACACTCAGCAAGTGAGAATCATGCTCCGACTCTACCAGGCTTTTGAGGAAAGGCAGCGTCTCGCCCCGATCTGACCAGCGTCTTGCTATCTCTTCCACCGCAGTTTCTCGGACGTTCAGGTGTCTGTCTGAGTGGGCGAGATTTTGCAACCAGGCAAAGACTTCGAGACTCGGTGACGGCAGTGCGGCGACTGCTTTCACTACTACTTGCCGCACAGTCCAGTAATCCTCGGAATCAGCTATTTTTTGCAGCAGGGGCAGGGTTTCTGGGTGGTCGGGCCAACCTGCGGCGAGCTCTTGCAGGGCGATTTCTCGCAGTTCGGCCTCGCGATCGCCCACTGCTATTTTTGTCAAAAAAGTCAGAGTTTCCGGGTTCAAGGGCCAGGCAGAGGCAATTGCTTGCACTGCTGCCCGCCGGACGGTCGAACTCGCGTCGGACTCGGCTTTAGTTTTCAGCAGCGGGTAAATGTCTGGTTCGCCTGGCCAGCGCCTGGCCAATTCTTCTAAGGCTGCTGTCCGCACTTCTTTGCTGCTGTCGGATTCGGCAGACGTTTTCAGCAGCAGGCAAACGTCTGCCGCGGCGGGCCAGCCCGCTGCCAACTCCCGCACCGCTACTGTTCGCAGGATAGAACTTCCTGTCTGGGCAAGGTTTTTGAGCAGGGACGCGGTGCCTAAACCGCTGTGCCAACGTCTGGCTATTTCTTGCCACGCGCAGACTCGCACTCCCAAATTTTCGTCGAATTCGGCGGCGGTTCTCAGCAGCGGCAAGGTATCTGTTCGATCGGGCCAATGAGAGGCTAACTGTTCCAGTGCACAGGTGCGGACTGCGGGACTTTGATCGGACTTCGCCAGGGCTCTCAGCAGCGGCAAGGTATCTTTCGTGTCGGGCCAACCCAAAGCGATTTCTCGGACACAGGTCGATCGCACTGCCCAGCTTCGATCGCCCAAGGCGAGGTTTTTGAGCATCAGGTAAATTTCTGGCGAGTCGGGCCAACCACGGGCTATTGCTTCGACTGCTGTGGCTCGGATTTCGCCGCTGTCGCTGGAGTGAGCGAGTATTTTCAGCCAGGGCAGGGTTTGCGGGTCGTTTTTCCAAGTTTGGGCGATCGTCGCGATCGATTGCTCGCGAATTTGATAACTTTCCTGCAATTCTTGAGCGCTTTGATAAAGAATCAGGAAACCTGTGCCGTATTGCGATAACTTTTTTAAAGCCTTTAACAGTTTTTTTTCTGTTGTTTTCTTGACACCATTTTTAACTTTTAACAGGCATTGCGCTGCTAAAAACAAATTAATAAATTTTTTTTCTTGACCGTTTTGATCGGTCAGATATTCTATAATTTCGCTTGCTGTGGCTTTGTCAAGCTTGGCTGCAATTTCTTTAAGGACTTCGTGCAAAGATTCGTCCCGCCAGTGCTGGCAGAAAACTTGTGTGTTGAGTTCGCCCCAAGTCAGTTGACCGATTTTGAGTTGTGCGTGGATTAACTCTGCCACTGTCTGGGGATTATTTTCCGAAACAAGTTTTTTTAACAACATACCGATTTCCTGCCCCCTGGAGTTTGTTTGCATTTAAAATCCTCGCATCAGCTCCGGTATTAGTTTATAGTTTTTTGAGCGAGCCGGGAGTAGGGAGCCGATGGACTCTATTTTAGATCAAAAGTATTGACTCTGGAGCACCCCAATGTAAAATCCGCCATCACCCACAGGAATGTGAGGTGGTGGCGGATGGCGATGGAACAATTAAGCCGCTGAATCTAGCTAACAGCTACTTGGACGCGATCGGCAGCAACCCGAACCGTAAAAGTCGGAATTTTTACCGTTTCATCGTCCAAACACTGGCCCGTAGCCAAGCTAAAATTCTGCTTGTAAATCGGAGAAGCAACTTTCAAAGTGCCGCTGCGATCGCCCACAAGTCCCCGCGACAACACAAAAGCCTTGCTAAACGGATCGTAATTGCTGATCGCATAAACTTCATCCCCGTTTCCCACTCGGAAAATCGCCACTTGTTCCCCTGCAACTAAAGCGCAAACTCCGGTATTCGGGGCGATCGCATCCAGAGAACACACATCTACCCAAGTAGTCACAGTATCCGAAACTTGTAATGATTGAACCATCTTATTTTCCTGTTAATTTACTTTAATCTCGTTCCCAGTCTCCGGCTGGGAACGTAGGTTTCGAGGCTCTGCCTCGCGGTCCGAGGAGGCAGAGCCTCCGGGAATTCATTCCCCGGCAGAGCCGGGGAACGAGATTAAACGAGATTAAATCTTGCTCCCTCCCCTTGAATCAGGGGAGGGGTTATCTTGCTCCCTCCCCTGATTCAAGGGGAGGGCTGGGCAGGGGTTATTCCGAAACTCCAGCCAGAGCCTTTTCATATTCGTAAGGAGGCCGCGTTTGTCCTCGTTCCGGAACACGAACAATACTCGGATCAGGCAAATCGGAATTCACAAAATGCTGGAACCGCTGCACTTTTTGTGGGTCTTCAATGGTCGTTTTCCACTCGCATTGATAAGTATGCACTAAATGTTCCATCTGCGCTTCCAGCTCAGCACAAATACCCAGAGAATCCTCAATTATCACCTGTTTCAAGTATTCAATCCCGCCCTCAAGCTTGTTAAACCAAGTAGCAGTGCGTTCCAATCTGTCCGCCGTGCGGATGTAGAAAATCAAAAAGCGATCGATATACTTAATCAAAGTTTCCTTATCGATATCCGTAGCCAGCAAAACCGCGTGCTGCGGCTTAATTCCCCCGTTGCCACACACGTACAAATTCCAGCCGTTTTCCGTAGCAATGATCCCAAAATCTTTGCTTTGAGCTTCCGCGCATTCGCGAGTGCAGCCAGAGACAGCAGATTTGAGCTTGTGGGGCGATCGCAGACCACGATACCGCAATTCAACTTCGATCGCCAAACTCGTGGAATCCTGCACCCCAAAACGGCACCAAGTGCTACCAACACAAGATTTTACAGTACGTAGAGCCTTACCGTAAGCGTGTCCCGACTCAAATCCCGCATCAATCAACCGACGCCAAATATGTGGCAATTGATCCACGCGAGCTCCAAACAAATCAATCCGTTGCCCGCCAGTAATCTTAGTATAAAGCCCAAAATCCCTGGCAACTTCTCCCAAAACAATCAACTTATCCGGCGTAATTTCTCCACCGGGTACTCGCGGCACCACCGAATAAGTACCATCGCGCTGAATATTTGCCAAAAAGTAATCGTTCGTATCTTGCAAACCGACGTGAGACTTCTCTAAAATATGGTCATTCCAAGTAGAAGCCAGCATCGAACCAACAGCAGGCTTGCAAATTTCGCAGCCCTTACCTTTGCCGTGTCTTTCAATCAACTCATCAAAGGTTTTAATCTCTTGAGAGCGCACTAAATGGTACAATTCTTGACGGGAATATTCAAAATGTTCGCAGAGGTGATTTTTGAGAGCAAACCCGGCTTTCTTCATCTCCGACTTGAAGATATCTGTCACCAAAGGCACGCACCCGCCGCAGCCCGTACCAGCTTGAGTGCATTTCTTGACGCTGGCAACATCCGTTAAATTGCGATCGCGAATCGCTTCACAAATCTGCCCTTTACTGACATTATTGCAAGAACAAATTTGAGCCGAATCCGGCAAACTGTCCACACCCAAGCCAGCAGATGCTGCCCCCGATCGCGGTGGCATTAACAAATCTTCAGGATGCGGCGGCAGAGCAATTTCATTTTGCATGAATTGCAGCAAAGTGCCGTAAGCAGAAGCATCTCCAACGAGAATCCCGCCTAAAATCCGGCTGCCATCTTGATTTAAAACTAATTTTTTGTAAATGCCTTGGAACGTGTCAGCAACAGCAATTTCTTTAGCATCGGGAGAGTTGGCAAAAGCATCACCAAAACTCGCAACATCCACTCCCAAAAGTTTTAGTTTAGTGGACATATCCGCACCAGTAAAAGTGCTAGTGCAGGCATCTTGCCTGTCATCCGCTGCACTGCTCAAAATATCCGCTGCTACGCTTGCCATTGTATACCCAGGCGCAACTAAGCCGTAGACGCGACTTTGATAAAGCGCGCATTCTCCGATCGCATAAATGTCAGGATCGGAGGTTTGGCAGCTATCATTAATCACAATGCCGCCCCGTTCTCCTACTTCTATACCGCAACTTCTGGCAATTTCGTCCCGGGGGCGAATGCCAGCAGAAAAGACAATCATATCTGTTGCCAATTCCGAACCGTCAGCAAACAGCATTTTACTAACTTTGCCATCTTCGCTAACAATTTCTGTTGTAGATTTGCTGGTGTGAACCGAAACCCCCAACTCTTCAATTTTGCTGCGGAGAATTGCACCCCCAATTTCGTCAACTTGCACGGGCATCAGCCGCGAAGCAAACTCAACTACGTGAGTTTTCAAGCCCATATTTTGCAGCGCGTTAGCACATTCTAGACCTAACAAACCGCCGCCAATTACTACCCCAATTTGGCAATTTTTCGCATAATCTGACATCGCCTCCAGGTCATCAATTGTCCGGTACACAAAAGTCCCTGCAGCGTCTTTGCCTTTAATTGGTGGCACAAATGGATAGGAACCGGTCGCGAGAACAATTTTGTCGTAGGGAACTTCTAAACCGTTGGCTGAAGAAACTATTTTTTGTTCCCGATTGATGGCGACTGCTTTGTCGCCGATGTGAATCTTTATGTCATTTTTGTGATAAAATCCCGGTTCAACTAAAGATAAATCTCCCGCTGTTTTGCCAGAGAAAAATCCGCTGAGGTTTACGCGATCGTAAGCAACGCGCGGTTCTTCACAGAAAGTAATTAAATTCCAGTGTTTGGTAGCATCCGAGTTCACCATTAACTCTAGGAATTTGTGACCTACCATGCCATTGCCGATTACAATGAGGTTTTTTTTGGCTGTCATTAGAATCTCTTTCATCCCGTTTATCAGTCGTTGAGTTTATTAATATAAGACTTTATTGTAAAGTTTTGTACTTATATATACAAAAAATGGATATTTATGCAATTGTCGAATACTGCCGATTGCATTTTTGCATGATGTGTGCGATCGACCGATTTGAGATTTGAGATTTGAGATTTGAGATTTGAGATTTGAGATTTGAGATTTACTCTACAGTTAATTCGGGTGCGTCAGTCGATTTGAGATTTGAGATTTGAGATTTGAGATTTGAGATTTGAGATTTACTCTACAGTTAATTCGGGTGCGTCAGTCGATTTGAGATTTGAGATTTGAGATTTGAGATTTACTCTACAGTTAATTCGGGTGCGTCAGTAGATTTTGGATTTGAGATTTGAGATTTGAGATTTGAGATTTACTCTACAGTTAATTCGGGTGCGTCAGTCGATTTTAGATTTGAGATTTTAGATTTTAGATTTTAGATTTACTCCAGAGTTAATTCGGGTGCGTCAGTCGATTTTAGATTTTAGATTTGAGATTTACTCTACAGTTAATTCGGGTGCGTCAGTCGATTTTAGATTTTAGATTTTAGATTTACTCCACAGTTAAGTAGGATGCGTCAAGTAAGTCTTTTTGACAAAACGAGTAACATTTTACTGTGACGCAGCTTACAGTTTTCTAATTTTTAATTATTATTTAAGCTCCCATGCCGGAATACTGCTTCAAACCCTGCCGCCAAAGCCAGCGGTTACACACAAAAAACACCGCACTCCAACCCAACATTACCAACAAACCGCGGCCTACATCTACGGGCAATCCGATCAAGATTGAAGCGGGAAAATGAATCAAATAAGGAAACGGCGTCCACAAAACTACTTCGCGCACCGGTGCGGGAAACACTTCTAGCGGCGCGATAAGTCCCGATAAAAATAGGTAAATTAAAAACCAGAATTCTTCGATCGCACCTGCCCTTTCCAGCCAAAAAGCAAACAGCGCAAAGGTATACTGGATCAAGAACCGCAAGCAAAAAGCCAAGACGATAACCAACAAAAATAGCAAAAACCTGCCCAAACTCGGCAGCCAAAAAGCCTGCGGGTAAAGTGCAAAAAACAGCAGCACTAATCCGCATACAAACGGCAGCCTCGCAAACCTTTCGGAAACGTGAGATGCAAAGTGATGCCATACGGGATCGAGAGGCTGCAACAATCTATTAGATAGCGTGCCTTGCACTACTTGCTTTTCAAACTCCCAAATCACCCAAACTACATTTGTTTGCCTCACAATGAAAGCCGCTAAAAAATAACGGGCAAAGTCGATCGACTTCAGCCCAAATTGACCAGTTTCGGCCGCCTGCATCCAGACGCCCATCAAAATAAAGGGCAAAGCTCCCGACAGCGCCCACAAAAACAATTCTGCCCGATATTCGAGCATATGAGCGTAGTAGGTAACTAGGAAAGTTTTACTAATTCTCAAAAATTTGTTCATATAGCATCTCAAAAAATCCTGTAGATTTATATTTATATCGTGTCCGGTGAATTGCCCGCGATCGAATTCGAGCGCATGGTGGGGGCGGGTTAATCGAGATTATTAGTCTGCACCATAGATGGTTAATTAAACCCGCCCCTACAAGTATTGTGGTTAATTTAATCGCACCAAATTTATCGGCGCAGCAACTTAAATTTTTCCAGTGCGAAAAACTCGCCCTATCACCTCTTCAATGGGCGGGTCAGTAACACTCAAATCTATCACTTCTAACTCTGCCAAAATCTTTGCCACGCTCACCGTCAGCTCCTCCCTTTTGACCAAAAGTCGCACTGAATTTCCCTCAATTGATTCTACCTCTCCGTAAGCAAAAGCGCTATCTTTTGCCAGCGGATGGGCTAATTCTACCTGAACTTCCCGATAAGGTGCAAACCTGTCGAGCAATCCGTCCAAACTGCCATCATAAACTAATTGCCCTTCATGGATCAATAAAACGCGCTTGCACAAAGCAGTAATGTCAGCCATGTAATGGCTCGTCAACAGCACCGTTGCTTGATAGCGCTCGTTATATTCTCGCAGAAATTGCCTGACGCTAAACTGTGCGTTTATATCCAAACCTAAAGTCGGTTCATCTAAAAATAATACCTCCGGCTGGTGCAGTAGTGCTGCCATCAATTCAGCTTTCATGCGTTCGCCCAAAGACAGCTTACGCACCGCCTGATTTAACTTGCCTTCTAGTGACAGCATCTCTGTCAATTCTCCCACTCGCCGCCGATAATCTGTATCGGGAATGCCGTAGACAGCGGCATTGATTCGCAGAGAGTCAAGCACGGGTAAATCCCAAATTAACTGCTGTTTCTGCCCCATCACTAACGTGATTCTTTGCAGAAAATCTGCTTCGCGACGAAAAGGAGTGCGATCGCACACTCTCACAGTACCAGCAGACGGATAAATCAAACCAGTCAGCATTTTCAGCGTAGTAGTTTTGCCCGCACCGTTAGCGCCGAGAAACCCCACTACTTCCCCAGGTTCAATACTGAAAGAAACGCCCTCAACTGCTTTGACATTGCGGTACGTGCGACTGAAAAAGTGTCGCACTGTTCCTTTAAGTCCCGGTTCTTTAATCGCTACTGGATAAACTTTGCTCAAGTCTTCAACTAAGATAATTGGCATCGGCTCAAATTTTAACTTTTATTTTAATCTAGGATACTTCCCTTAGGCTTGTGCCAAGATGGAGCGATAGAGCTGTCAAAGGGTGCGCCAGCCATTGCTCGATCGCTCAGAAAAAGTAACTGTGTTCTGGCGCACCCTACTAAGCTGTAGAATATTGCAAAATATCCACGATCGCATCGCACAAAGTTTACAACTATGGTACTCACGCCCGATAATTCAGGCATCTCTCGTTTGGTAGGAGACAATTCTCCTGAAAATATTACACTTGCACCAGGACAACTTGCTAGTTTTCCTGGGGGACTTTGGATGGTGGGCGGCAATGATACTGTCAGGGGCTCGTCAGATGCAGAACGGATTTTCGGCAACGATGGTAAAGACAGTCTGTTAGGCGGTGCCGGCAGTGATTCTATTTACGGCGGCAAAGATGATGACGATGTTTTGGGAGAAGCTGGCGACGATGTCTTGACAGGAGATAGAGGTAGCGATTTCTGTGATGGGGGTGCGGGAAATGATTTGGTGCGCGGTGGACAAGGTGTTGATTTATTAGTGGGCGGTGAGGGCAACGATACTTTAATTGGCGACAGAGATGTGGATATTTACAAAGGTGGTGGGGGGAGCGATGTCTTTGTTTGTCGAGTCGATCAAGCCGGAATCAGAGAATTTGGGTTTGAAGTTCCTGACGCGGTAATTGTGGATTTTGATAAGTCTAGGGATTCGATTGGAATTAGTGTGCAATTTACCAGCAGCAATATCTCCTTTGAACAGGTAAGTTATAGCTTAAACGATCCGAGACTGCTGCTGATCAATCCTTCCACTATAGCGGGGGGAACGAGTTTGTTAGCCAAGGGAGGTATCTCGCCGCAAAGTCTCGATCCCGATGGCAATGGCCGCGTGGAAGCTACTAATATTAGATTCGGTTTTGCTAATGCTTTGTTGGGTACTGTGTTGAACGTGACCCCAGCCGATTTAAACGGTCGTTTTATTAGTGCTAATTCTTTGGTTTAATTCGTTGCTTATATATCTCTAGTAGGGTGCGCACGGCGCACCTTACCTATTAGGCATTATCTAACTGATCGTCAAAACTGCGCGATAGCGCACTTGATTGTCGCGGACTTTCTGCATGGCTTCATTCGCTTGTGCGATCGCAAAAACTTCAACAATCGGCTCAATCTCAAACTTCTCTGCAATTGCCAGCATTTCATTAATCATAGCGCGACCGCCGATCGGCGAAGCCATAATTCGGCGTCGCTTTGCCAGCAGCGAAAATAACGGAATGTTCAAAGGTGCATCGGGAACTCCCACAAAAGCAAGCGCACCGTCAGAATCGAGAAAATCAATGTACGGAACCCAATCTAAAGCAGCAGGAACAGCGCTCAACAAAATATCTAATTTGCTGCTGGGGGCTTGAGGAATTTCGCCTTTTCATACTACAATAGCTTCGTCCGCCCCCATTTTATGTGCAAATTCTGCCTTATCTTGGGAAGTAGTAAAAACTGTAACGCGGTTGCCTAATTTTTTCGCAAATTGCACCGCCATGTGTCCCAAACCGCCGATGCCGAGAATGCCAATTTCTTGCCCGGAACCCATCCCCGCATTCCGCAAACCGGCGTAAACCGTAATTCGGCCGCACAACAGCGGCCCCGCTATTTTGGAATCGATACCTTTAGGAATAGGAAAAGCAAAGCGGGAATCTACCATCAAATAATCGGCAAAACCGCCCGGGTCTGTAACAATTAATGCCTGGTTTTCATCGCAGAGATTTTCGTTACCGCGCAAGCAGTCGCGGCACTGCAAACAAGACGACCTTTGCCAGCCGACACCAACGCGATCGCCCACTTTTAAATGAGTCACTTGCGGCCCTATTTCTGCCACTTCTCCGATAAGGACCGCGAATTAAATAACTTACAATTTTAATTGTTATTGTGGGATGGGCGTCCCGCCCGTCCAAAAAGGACGGGCGGGA
>NZ_JANMZH010000664.1:0-9694 GCF_031383065.1 Microcoleus sp. OTE_8_concoct_300
CAAGCGATCGCTAATTTTTAAATCGAGCAGTTATGCTGGAACGATCGCCTCTTGAAGATGGATAATATTTCCCTCGGAATTTAAGATATAAAACCATTCCCTCGGAATGATACTTTGATTCAGTATTTTGAGATGATGGCTCAACTCTTCAATAGAGAATGTTTCTACATAAGTGACAGTTTTTGTATCGCAGGGTTTGAGGCGATCGTTTTCTCCAATGTAGCGAGCCTCACCAACATAGCCTAAACTTGACAACAATTCTTCTACTTCGAGTTCGATGATGGGCATACTTAAGTCATCATCTGGGTAATCGACAAAAACAGCAATTTTACCTGTTGCCGGAACTTCTAGTTCTGGAGAAGTCCAACCCTGTTTATAGTCCCAAACAATTGTACCTTTAGTCTTCATCTTCGCCTCCTGGGAAAATACACTGCCAAATGTTCTTCTGAAAGTGTTGAACGGCGAGTAACTTCCGTCCTTTTGCTTCTTCTAAGCAACGTTCAACTGCTTTTTTTCTTGTTCCTGCTACAACGGATTCGGTTTGAGGATTCCCCATACGCTGGATTTCATCTTCAGAATCTTCGAGATAGTCCACTGGGTTAGTTGCCATTGTCCGAACCTTCATGCTGCTGTTGACGGGAGTCAAGTGCTCGATCGATCAGCTTGGCAACTATCCAAGAAACCGATCGCTCTTCTGAGGCTGCCCACGCCTCTAAAGCGACTTTCTTTTCTTTGGGGATGTATACCGCTATCAACTCCCGCTTGCGTTTTCCACCCACGAGTTCTTTTTCTTTTAATTTTATAGACATTGTATCTTCTATCTTTGATTTAACTATGCTACTATATGCTATAGTAGCATATAGTATAAGCGCGCCAACAAAAATTTAATCCCTTGGTGACAGGAAGTGATGGAGAGGGAAGCATCGGGAGAATAGTTGGCTGGAAGTGCGATCGTATTTATATAGATATTGCAGACGGATCGCCCCTACCCTCCAAACCCATCAAAAGGCCCCTATCGCCATATGTCATCAAATTCTGACATTCGCTGTCGCACCGATCCCCCAAATCTCCTAAATGTCAAGATTCCCTGACATATTGATCCCCAAAATCACGAAAATGCGTATAAGTACCCAGGATTGAGGCAAAAGACCCCTTGACCCGATCGCAAGTTGTCTGCAAGATTAAGTCATGACAAAGCGATCCCAAAGAAATGCTTGGATTAAGCAGCCCTGGGAGTCGAATAGCGCGTGTGCTGCCAGCACAGCGTTGCTAGCAGCACCGATCGCACTCACAAAATCGATCTTGTCAATCAAGAATCGACAGAAAAGTTTTATTTAGATCGGACGGTGCGCGCAGAAGCCAAGAAGTCAAAACCCCCGATCGCATTCGGGAAAAGACAAGCTAAAAACAAGCAAGGCTTCAAAGGTTGGAGAGATTTGGAAGCTCAATAATATTTGCATTTAAAAGAGTTTCTAACTCAAAAAGTCAACACATTTGTGTTGAGAGGAAAAATCTAACCCGCCATCCCAAATTAGTGGAGAACAAACTCATGGCAAAAGAACGCCCACCATTAGAAGAGATGACTTTGCGACAACTCCGCAGAGTTGCTAGCGAATGTGGAGTCTCTCGCTACAGCCGGATGCGGAAATCGCAACTCCTGGCATCAATTCAAGAAATTCAGCGCACCAAATTTTCATACAGTCCATCTCGCAAACTAGAGGCACAAGAAGCAGTGGAAGCAGCAAAGTTTGAACTCGGTCAAGAAGATAGAACAGGTGGTTCTTTGTCGTCTGTAGATGAAGGTTTAGCAGATTTGCCCAACGGCTACGGCGAAAGCCGGGTTGTTTTAATGCCCCGCGACCCAGAATGGGCCTACACTTACTGGGATATTCCCAACGATCGCAAAGAAGAATTGCGTCGCCAAGGAGGACAGCAACTCGCCCTGCGGATCTACGACGTTACAGATGTTAACCTCGACATTCAAAGCCCGCACAGCATTCAAGAATATCCCTGCGACGAACTGGCGCGGGAATGGTACGTGCCAATCCCCGTGAGCGATCGGGACTACGCGATCGACATCGGCTACCGCTGCGCAGATGGCCGCTGGTTGATATTAGCTCGATCGGCCCAAGTCCGCGTTCCTCCCGTCTATCCCAGCGACTGGATTGAAGATCAATTCATCACCCTCGACTGGGAAGAAGACTTGTCTGGCAAAACCTTCGCCGAACTGGTTCCTCCGGCCAAGAAATTCGCACAAGCAGTAAATGGCACTGGTTTTAGCACCAACAACGCCATCTACGAACAAATCTTCGGCATGGCAGAATCTGCCGAAGCCATGCGCGTAGCGGGTTCTATGTTCGGTTCCATGCAGCACGTCGCCGGTTCGATCCAGCAAGTCGGCATCCACGAACAAGCTATCAGTTCCTACGTGTTCCCCTCCGGCGTCGGAATGTGGGCGGCAAGCGCCATGTCCGGCCTCACCGCGTCGGGTGTCGGTATGTCCGGCCTCACCGCGTCGGGTGTCGGTATGTCCGGCCTCACCGCGTCGGGTGTCGGTATGTCCGGCCTCACCGCGTCGGGTGTCGGTATGTCCGGCATGACCATGTCGGGTGTCGGTATGTCCGGCATGACCATGTCGGGTATCGGTATGTCGGGTGTCGGTATGTCGGGAGTTGGCTTCGCCGCCCCGATGCGCCCCCGCCAGTTCTGGTTAGTTGCTGACGCCGAACTGATCGTCTACGGCGCCACGGAGCCCGACGCCACCGTCTACGTAGGCGGACAGCCGATTAAACTCAATGCTGACGGCACTTTCCGCTTCCAGATGTCTTTCCAAGACGGCTTAATCGACTATCCGATTTTTGCAGTAGCAGCAGACGGCGAACAAAACCGCGCCATCCACATGAAATTCGAGCGCGAAACCCCTGAACGGCACACCAATACCAAGGAAGATGCTGTTGTGGAATGGTTGGGCTAATTCCTCGCGGTCGATCGCTACTAGGGCGATCGTGCAGGTTTGTGCCAATTTTTTAACCTTCACAAGGCATAGCCTGAGCCGATCGTGATTTGTTAATCTTAATTCCAGACAACAACCCATAACACCCCCTATACACCGTTCTCCTGTTTTGAGGAGCGGTGTTTTTTGTATTTAATTTGTATTTAATACTTACTCAGAAACCGAGTTTTTATAGCAGAATAACTCGTGGGTCGGGCGAGCAACAAAAGTTATACCCATTCTTAAAAGTAGGGATAAATATAGATTGGATGCGAGCATCTGTAGGGACTTAAACCAAGCCTAAGTCCCGCGCGGAACTCTGCGACTTTTAATAATTGATATAAAATTAATGGTTGTAGCAAGACTTTTTTAAACTCGTATAGCCGTTTGTAGTTGAGTGAATTACAGATATCCGGCGCAGGACTTTGGCTTAGCCTAAGTCCCTAGTTTATTTCGTTCGATTGACAACTGCTCTCTTAGACAATTCTCTCAATATCTATCTGTAGATAGATGTTGACTGAACTCGCTATCGAGGGTGTTAAATCAAAATTTGCACTTTTCACTCAAGCATTATTAAGTAAGCTAAAGTTTACTTAAACTTTTATTGCACAAACTCGGTAAATTCAGCGAAACCAAAAAAAGCGAGTTATTAGAGAAAGAAGGCGATCGCACCGCCATTTCTCAAAAGCAAATGCAAAAAATAAATTCTCCGCAGCAAGGAAGCCAGAAGCGTCCCCGTCTTTTAGGCTTATTCGCTGTCACATTAGCCGCCGTCTTACTTTTATTTATTCTGCCTGCACTGACTCAACAGCCAGTCGTGCTCACGATGTTGATGCAAAGCCAAGACATTCTTAACTGGAAACCCTTTTTCAAAGAATTTGAACAGAAAAACCCCGGCATTCGCATCAACCTCATAGAAGGGCCTTCTGACACAAACCTCATAGAAAATCTTTATACATCTGCCTTTCTTTTAGGCGAATCGCCCTACGACATCATCAACATGGATATTGTCTGGGTTCCCAAATTTGCAGCCGCAGGCTGGGTAAGGGATTTGACAGACAGAATTCCCCCCAAACAACTATCAAAATTCATCCAAGGTAACGTCGAAGGCGGGCGGTATCGGGGCAAACTTTACCGAATTCCCCACGCTTCCGATGCCGGAATGCTTTATTACCGCAAAGACATTTTAGAACAAGCCGGAATTCCAGCGCCGAAAACCTTTGAAGAGATGGTAAAAATATCTCAAAACTTGCAAAAACAGGGAAAAGCAACTTGGGGTTTTTTGTGGCAAGGCAAACAATACGAGGGAGTCTCTGCGATGTTTGTCGAGGTACTCTCGGGTTTCGGCGGCTTTTGGGCTAACCCTCAAACTTTTGAAGTTGGGTTAGATAAACCGGAGGCAATTAAAGCTGTGGAATTTCTCAAAAATACGATCGCCTCCGGCATTTCTCCTCCGGGTGTCACCACCTACGCCGAAGAAGAAACCCGCCTGTTGTTTCAAAACGGCAAAGCGCTTTTTTTGCGAAACTGGCCGTATGTTTGGAAGCTGGCAAATGCGGAAGGATCGAATATTAGAGGCAAAATTGCGATCGAGCCAATGCTCAGCAGTATCGGTAAAACAGGCGGTTCCTGCTTGGGCGGCTGGGGCTGGGGAATTGCCAAAACCTCAAAACATCCAGAACAAGCGTGGAAAGCAATTAAATACCTTACCAGCGAGGAAACCCAGCGCAAATTTATTTTAAAAACCGGTTTAGTTCCCAGTTACAAATCCCTATTTACCAACAAACAAATAGTCGCCCAATATCCCCACTACCCGCAACTGCTAAAAGTAGTGGAACGGCCAGCGTTGCGCCCGCCCCTGGCACAATACGCTCAAGCTTCTGATATTTTGCAGCGTTATTTGAGTTCAGCTTTTACCGGGAGAATGAGTGCAGAACAAGCAATGAAAGCAGCAGCTAGCGAAACTCGCAATTTATTAGGCAGTTTGAAACAACCCCAAGCTTCGTAAATTTGACATCTGGCCTCTGTCAGAAACAGGCAAGATGCCTGTTCCACAAAGAGTGAATTTTTTTATTGTGGGGTGGGCATCTTGCCCGCCCCAACAGGCAAGATGCCTGTTCCACAAAAAGTTAATTCAATTGTGAGCCGTTGCTCCTAGCCCGCCCAAAAATAAATTAACAGGTAAGATGCCTGTTCCACAAAGAGTGAATTTTTTTATTGTGGGGTGGGCATCTTGCCCGCCCGAACAGGCAAAATGCCTGTTCCACAAAAAAAAGTTAATTCAATTGTGAGCCGTTGCTCCTAGCCCGCCCAAAAATAAATTAAAGGTGAACAATATGCAATTAGACAAGATGCGACAGCGCGAACAAAAAACCGGGTGGATATTAGTAGCACCAGCTTTGATAATTCTGATGCTAGTATTTGCTTACCCAATATTGCGCGCTTTTTGGCTGAGTTTATTCACCCAAAACCTCGGTACAGAATTAAAACTGGTTTTTTCCGGTTTTGCTAACTACAGTCGAATGTTAGGCGACGGGCGTTTCTGGCAAACTTTAGGCAACACCACAGTATTTACAGTCACCTCTGTTGTGCTGGAATTAATTCTCGGTATGGGCATTGCCTTAGTCTTAAATCAATCCTTCAGAGGGCGCGGCATTGTGCGGACAATTTCCTTGCTGCCTTGGGCGCTGCCCACTGCATTGATGGGAGTAGCTTGGGCGTGGATTTTTAACGACCAATACGGCGTAATTAACGACATTTTGAGGCGTTTGGGATTGATTCAAAATAGCATTAGCTGGCTGGGAGATCCGACTTTGGCAATGATGGCAGTGATTACAGCGGATGTGTGGAAAACTACGCCCTTTGTCAGCTTGCTTTTGCTAGCGGGATTGCAATCAATTCCCGGTGATTTGTACGAAGCACACGCGATTGACGGCGCCAGTAGCTGGCAGAGTTTCCGTCAAGTTACCGTGCCCCTGCTGATGCCGCAAATTGTGATTGCTTTGCTGTTTCGATTTGCCCAAGCTTTCGGCATTTTTGACTTGATTCAGGTGATGACGGGAGGGGGGCCGGCGGGGGGAACAGAGACGGTTTCTATCTACATTTACAGCACGGTAATGAGGTATTTAGACTTTGGGTATGGGGCGGCTTTGGTGGTGTGTACTTTTTTGCTGTTAGTGGCAGCAGTTGCGATCGCCGCTTACCTGTTATCGAGAGCCCGCGTCAATGCAGCCGGAGGAAACTAAGACGATTTTAGATTTTGGATTTTAGATTGCTATACGTTAAGTTAGTTCGCGATCGCACGCCAACCCCAGAAACCCAGTTTCTCCCTATATTTTTCGTGACCGTCCGCAAAACTGGTAGAAACCGGGTCTATCGCCCCACAATTCTATTTCTTGAAACTCTTGTGGGGTGTGCAGGAAAGCCCGCCCTCCCACAAAGTTAAATCTAAATGCAGAACAACTTAGCACGTTCCTTTAATTGGTATAAATTATGTCGATCGCCCGCGAACAACCCACCAAAAAAACCTTTGAAATCCGGCAATTAATCTTGCCAATCTCCGCGATATTAGTCGTCGCATATTTCCTCGCACCTATTATCTGGCAGGTGCTAACTTCTTTCAAAGTAAATGCAGATATTTCGGCGATTCCCAACGTCTACATTCCCAAACGAATTACTTTCGAGCATTACCTGTCCCTCTTCCAACGTCGCCCGTTTGCTCTTTATATTTTAAATAGCGCTTTTGTTTCGATTACTTCAACATTGCTGTGTTTAGCAGTAGGCGCTCCCGCAGCTTATGCTTTAGCCAGGTTGCGGCTGTGGGGCGAGAGAATCATCCTGGCAACTGTGACGATTGTGACGCTATTTCCGGCGGTGCTGCTATTTTTGGGACTACTGGAAATTGTCAAAGCTTTGGATTTAGGCAATAATTATTTAGCATTAATTATTCCTTACACTGCGATCAATCTGCCGCTGACAATTTTGGTGATGCGGAGTTTCTTTCAACAGTTGCCAAAAGATTTGGAAGATGCGGCTAAAGTTGACGGCTATAACACTTTTCAAATGCTGTGGCAAATCGTGCTACCGATGACATTTCCCGCGTTAGTCACAACGGGAATTCTGACGTTTATTTCAGCTTGGAACGAGTTTATTTTTGCACTGACATTTATGACTCGCGAATCTCTAAAAACAATCCCCGTCGCCACGGCTCAACTCAGCGGCGCGTCAGTCTTTGAGATTCCTTACGGGCCGATCGCCGCAGCTACCGTTTTGGGAACTTTGCCCTTGGTTTTGCTGGTTTTGGTGTTCCAGCGGCGCATTGTTCAGGGTTTAACTGCGGGGGCGGTAAAAGGATAAATTGATTTTAGATTTTAGAACTCGTTCCTAGGCTCTGCCTGGGAACCGATATCTAGAGGCTCTGCCTCGCCTTTTAAACAGGAAAATTGCAGGCAGAGCCTCCGGATATGCGTGACCAGGCAGAGCCTGGTAACGAGTAAACAATCAACAGTCAACAGTCAACAGTCAACAGTTTAAAAATCATGGCAAAATTGCAACTAACAAACCTCAATAAAACCTACAGCCCTAAAGTTGTTCCGGTCAAAGACATTAGTTTGGATGTCAGCGAAGGAGAATTTCTGACCTTGCTGGGGCCGTCGGGGTGTGGCAAATCTACGACGCTCAGGTTAATTGCAGGGTTGGAACAGCCAACTAGGGGCGAGATTAGAATTGGCGATCGCAATGTCACTTATCTCAGACCGGGCGATCGTGATATTGCAATGGTTTTTCAAAGTTACGCGCTTTATCCGCACATGACAGTATACGAGAATATGGCATCGAGCCTCAAACTTCGCAAAATCTCCTCCAGCGAAATCAATCGGTTAGTGACGGAAGTTGCAACATCCCTCGGATTGACGGAATTAATCGATCGCAAACCCGGAAAACTATCAGGCGGACAGCGGCAGCGAGTCGCCCTCGGCCGCGCATTAGTGCGCCAACCGGAAGTATTTTTGCTCGACGAACCTTTGAGCAATCTCGACGCATTATTACGAGAAAAAGTTAGGGCCGAACTCAAACAATTATTTTCCTCCCAAAAAGCTCCTGTAGTTTACGTAACTCACGACCAAACCGAAGCAATGACGCTTTCTACAAAAGTCGCAGTTCTTAACAGCGGCAACGTGCAGCAACTAGACCCGCCACACTTAATTTATACCCGTCCTGCAAATCAGTTTGTAGCGGGTTTTGTGGGCAGCCCACAAATGAATTTGCTCGTGCTTAAATGCCAGGGCAATTTTGCTGTGTTGGGGGATTTTCGAGTTCGACTACCAGATATGCCGACTGTGCCGCCAGAAATTGTGTTGGGAATTCGCCCGGAACACGTCGGCTTTGCAGATGTAGAGGCCGGCAAGATGTCGGCCCCAGAGGCAATTAAAGGTGAGGTTTATTTAGTGGAAAACTTGGGAATGCAAAATTTAGTTAGCGTCCGAGTTAAAGGTTTGGAGTCACTAACGGTGCGGGCTTTACTGCCAAATGACCGCCACTGGAATTCGGAAATTGTAGAGCTGGTTTTTGGGCCTCAGTTGCTGCACTGGTTTGACGTGAAAACCGGCGATCGCTTGCAATAAGAATTTGCCCTGTATAGCATGATTGATTGAAAATGGTCTAACCTTGTGCTGAAAAAAACCTTTTCTGCTTCTAACTCATTTATGACTTTAGTTAGAGGTAGAAGTATTTGGCTGCTGTTAATGTGATATAGGTGTTGAAAAAAGCTAATTGGCTGACACATAGGTTGCGTGTTTACCAAATTTTATCGCTAACCTATAACTCTATTTATGTGGTTAATGGCAAGTTGAAGCTAAGTTGGCTTTTCCTCGCATTAGCTGCGGATTTTGGAGCAAGTCAATTAGATGAAAAAATGTTGAAAATTATCACCAATCAACTTAGGGAGTATGACCGAGATGAATTTGATTTCCACAGCCATTGCTCGCATCAGTTCCCTGCTTAAGGGCTTTCAAATCAAGAGTTTTTTGAGTGTTGTCCTAGTCGGTTTTCTGCTGCTAACAACAAATGTTGATTCGGGAAGCAGTAACAAAGGTTTTGGCGCGCAAGCCAGCTCAAAAGCCGATCTAAATAATCCTGAAAGACCCCAAACAACGCGGGAATGGAGGCAAGAAGCTCGCGAAACCTCAGACTCTCCGGGCGAACGAGCTCAGAAGATTGGGCAAGAGGCAGGAGCGGCCGTGAAAGAATTCGGGGAGATGTACAAAGACACTGCTCAGAGAAGTATCCGCGAATTAAAGGGTAACTAGCTCCACCTAAAAAAATCTAACACTCAGAAACCTGATGGCTGTAGGCGCGGCGCCAAGAGTGCCTGCCCTTCCGGGTTTGTGAACACCTGAAAAGTTTGACGTTTAAATAAGTTGAGCAACTTAATACGGCAGACGCAATCAAGTAGGCGAGCATAAATAAACAAGGACGGACGCTCATAAACCCGGTTTCTCATGTGAAACTGGGTTTTTGAGTTGGAAGCCTTTTATGTTAAATTACATCAAATCCGTGTTAAAAACCCCTTGATAAGACTCGGCGGTAGAAACCGATCCTATACAAACTTTCGTCCGAGCAGAGGGGGACTAAGGAATGAGAATTAAATAACTTCCACAAGTTTGTGGGATGGGCGTCCCGCCCGTCCAAAAAGGACGGGCGGGA
>NZ_JANMZH010000667.1:0-22709 GCF_031383065.1 Microcoleus sp. OTE_8_concoct_300
TCAAAGTCTTCAATTGCAAGCTGCATTTGTTTTAATTTATAGCGAACGCAACCTCTGTTATAATACGCATAAACATTTTGTGGATCGATGCCGAGTGCTGTGTTGTAATCGGCGATCGCCTGCGTATTGTCTCCTAATTGGTGATAAGAAAGACCGCGATTTATGTAAGCTTTGGTATATCTAGGATTCAACCGCAGCGTTTCGTTAAAGTTCTCCGTTGCTGCCTCCTTTTCTCCCAAAAGGTAGTAAGCGCGCCCCCGGTTGTAATAGGTTTTATAATGGTGGGAATTGATAGAGAGAGCTCGATTGTAGTCTTCTATTGCTTCTTCGTAATTTCCTAAATTAGCTAGTACAAGTCCCCGGTTGTTGTAGATAGCGTGGCTGTTAGGCTTATTTACTAAAGCGCAGTTGAGATCTTCAATGGCTTTTTCGTGTTCTCCGAGATGACGCCAAGCATTGCCTCGATTTAAGTAAGCTTCGAACAAATTAGGATTGATATCGAGGGCTTGGCTGAGGTCTGCGATCGCTTTCTGGTAGTCTTTCATGTAATAGTAAACCAAGCCGCGATTGTTATAGGCTTTGGCATCGGCGGGATTGACTTGCAATATGCGATCGAAATCGTCGATCGCCGCTTCATAGTTTCCTTCCTTAGCGCTGTCCAAACCGCGCTTGTAAAATTGCTTGAGGTTCATAGGTCAACTTTCAGGAGTGCTTGATTCTGGGGGTTGATTCCTTTGCTCGAGGGTCGTTAATCTCTTGAAAGAGCATACCCCTGCAGCTAGGGTAACTCTTGACTGGTTCCCCGCAATCTACCCTAAACAGGATTTTTTTTATTTTAAGCGTAGTTAAATCCTGTTGAAAGAGTCTACACCTCGCCTGGATTTAAGTAGTCAGTTCGATTGTTTACGCGATAGACTCGATCAGAAAAGTCTGGTTTTAGTTGGTGTTCTGTGTCTCTTGATGCGGCTGGGTTCGGATCGAGCGGAAAATTAAGCTTGAGACAGCAACTAGGTACAAAGTTGTACGCACTCCAAAAAAGTAAACTTTATATTTTCATGAGAAACATTAACTCACTATTTTCGGCAAGATCGGTACAAATATTTGTTACCCGATTTTAAAGACCAGTCTCCCTTGCCGGCCTTATAGTGGGATGGTAGTATCCAAACAGGAATAGAGAAAGATGGACGGAACTATAGCAAGTAAATTACTGCGTCTGGCTGGCAGTTTTGCAACCCATCCAGAGTACATTCCCCGCTACCTGCGCGATCGCGCACCAGCACGCAGTTCCCCGCTAGAGATAGAACTTCCCTGGATTTCCTACGCCGCGATCGACTTCCTCGAGGGATACTTGAAACCGGACATGACAGTTTACGAATACGGTTCCGGGGGTTCGACGCTGTTTTTTGCTTCGCGAGTTGCCCGCGTGACTAGCACCGAACACGAACCACTTTGGTACTCGCGCGTCCAGAGCAAACTCCAAGCGAACTCTGTGACCAACGCCAACTTACAGTTAGTAGAGTGCGATTTATCACAAACGCCTGACTTCGAGAACTCCCCCTACGTGCAATCTCTTCGAGACACAGAAGCCGACGTGATTTTAATAGACGGACTCGAGGACTGGTCAAAGTATAACCTGCGCCCTATTTGCTTTGCGCTCGCCGAAACTCAAATTAAACAGGGTGGCATCATCATCTTAGATGACTCTTGGCGCTACACCCACCTCCGGCAGAAAAACTCTGCTGTTCGGGTGCAAGTATTTGAAAGCCCAGGCCCGGCTCGCCCAGGGGTAACTTCCACCGACGTTTACTTCTATTAAAAACAGTATTTCACAATCAAAAGTCGTGAATACAAAAGATTTCGCTATGTTTGCACAGCAGCTTTGATTGTCCAATTATCAATTACGAATTCCCAATTACCGATTGATTTCCTCTTCCACATAAACAGTCAATTTCTCCAAATCTGGAAGTTCGATCAATTCTTTTTCCTTTTCCTTAACCGACACGGGCATCATTACAGGTGTACGCTGCTCAATCCAGCAACTCGCCAGCGGTAAAGTTTGTTCCAAATCTTCCAAAGGCCTCGGAATTACCATTACCGCGTTCAACTCGCCAATTCGCTCAGCTTCGTACATCCCCGCTTCTACGGCTACTGCTACATCTGCAACTGCACCGCGAATAATTGCCGTGCACAAACCGGCGCCAATTTTCTCGTAAGCTGCCAAGTGTACGTCTGCGGATTTGAGCATAGCATCGCAAGCGCCGACCATTGCCGGAAATCCCCGGGTTTCGAGCAAACCGATCGCCTGATTGCTAAGGCGAGAATAACTGCCACTTTCGGAAAGTTCAGTCAGCCGAAAGCCGATCGGCAAAACCACTTCTAAATTAGCCAAAGGTCTAGGAATCACCAACTTAGAAACAAACTGCCCGAACTGTTCGGCTGTTTGAGCTCCAGCTTCCACAGCCAAACGCACATCCGAAATTCTGCCGCGGACGATCGCCGTACAGTGACCGGAACCAATTTTTTCGTATCCTACCAAAATCACCCCTGCCGACTTCAGCATCATGTCAGCAGTCCCGACAATTGCCGGAAAACTCTTGGTCGATACCAAACCCAAAGCAGTGTCTTTGAAGTATTCCTGGCGCTGCGATCGCTCTTGGTGACTGTTACGATCTGTTTGTCCGTCCATCTTCGATTACCTTTAGAAACTTCCCAAAATAAAAATTTGTTGATAGTTTTAGTTTCTCAGATGAGAAGACAGACTGCACGAGCTACAAGACACTGATTGCTGCTGCAAGGTCTTACAAATTGCTGAGCTACCAATATAATATGAGATTACCTATTTATATTTGATCTTTCTGCCTTCAGCATAGCTGCCTTTTGCGAAAATGACGGCTACCCGGAACCGCCCGATAGAGTTTGACCGTTTTCCTCCGATCGATTAAAAGCTTGCCGGTGCGGAAACAGCGTCCCCAGCAGCCGATTGATGTGAGCTTGGCCGTAGAGAATAGTTGGCGTCTCCCCTGGTTGGGGCGGCTCTGGGGCGGTGGATTCCGGCGCATCTGGGGTCGTTTCCGGCGCCGTTTGAGGCGGTGTTTGGGCGGGGGAAGGCGGCTCGATCGGTGGAGCGACAGGTGGCGTAGTGGCTTCGGGGGTTTCTGGTGATGTTGGCGCTGCTGTTGGCGCTGCTGCGGTTGCTTCTGCGGAGGCTTGGCGGCTGGTATCTCCGATTAGAGAACCTGCTGGCATAATTTGCATTTGGTCGATACAAGGATCGATCAGTGTCGTCCCCGCGCCAATACAGGCATTTGCCCCGATCTTCCCCGCACCTACCACCAGCACCCCTGCACCCAGAATAACGCCTGCCTCGATTTCCAGAGTGCCTTCACGGGCGTGAAGGATAACTCCCATGCCGATACACGCACCGGCGGCGATCGAGATCCGGCTGCCCGGCTCTGCTTGCAGGATTACTCCTGGGGCGATCGCCGCACCCTGATTCACAACTACATCGCCACTCATCAAAATCTGAGAGTTGCTACTTAATTGTAGTGGCGATAAATACATTCAACTTCACCATGAAAAGAGCTATTTTTTTCGATTAAATGAATTAAAATTATGGGTTTTCTCGACTGATAAATTTAATCATGTCAATCTAAGAAACGATAATTTACTAATGCACAGAAGTGTGATGCTTTAACGTTTTCTAGAAAGTTTCAGAAGATTCTAGATTTTGACCAACTTTTCTCAATCGATCTTTTTAACTATCTCAAATCCAACTTCAATCGGCTGGGGTTTCTCCCGTGGAACCCAGGGCGAGGACTTAACGGGAGAAACAAGCTAATTACCTAGCTTCTTAAGGTCGTTGGATAATTTCTTCGAGTACCCGGCGCTTGGCCTTAGAATCGATGCCAAGCAAGCGGACGTACTCGCCGCTGTGTTCTTTGAGACAGCTTTCGAGAGCCGAAATCACTTCGGATTCGCGGTTGGATGCGATCGGCGCGCAACTGTTCCAAGAACCGGTGCGGAAACGGCGCGCATCGGCGTGTTCCGTGCCAATTTTGTAGCCTTGGGAAAGCAGGTTGCGGATTTGGTCGATCGTCTTGCCGGTCAACATTCCGCTGCTGGGCGCCGAACCCGTCGTCGTGGCTTTGTATCCCGATGTTCCTGCAGGCTTAGATGTTGCTGCAGGCTTAGCCGATTGAGCCACCGGGCCGTCGGGACGCTGAATAATTTCTTCAACCACGCGCCGCTTAGCTTTCGGGTCAATCCCGATCAAGCGCACGTACTCGCCCGGGTACTGATTCATCACAGATTCCAAAGCGGCGATCGCCTCAGATTCGTTTCTGACTTGCAGCGAAGCCCCGCTTTGCCAAGAACTGGTACGGAAGCGGCGCGCGTCGGCGTGTTCCGTCCCCACCTTGTAGCCTTGAGCTAGCAAGCTGCGAACCTGAGCCACTGTTGCCTCACTCAATTTTCCGCTTGACACGGAACCGCTATTGTGGTATGAAGCTTGTGCAACTTTACCGTTAGATTGGTGAGTTTTGGCACCGTTAGAACCGTTTGAGCCGTTGTCTCCCGGTCTTTGGACGATTTCTTCTAGTACGCGGCGCTTGGCTTTGGTGTCAATCCCGATCAAGCGGACGTATTCTCCTTGGTGGTCGGCCATGCAAGCTGACAAAGCCGCGATTACTTCCGAGTCGCGGGTTGAGGAAATCGGGCCACAAGTGCGCCAAGAACCGGTACGGAAGCGGCGCGCGTCGGCGTGTTCGGCTCCTACGCTGTATCCTTGGGCTAGTAAATTGCGGATGCTATCGGCAAGAGAAGAACTCAATTGGGTGCCGGCATGGGTAGAATATTTGGTTTGAGTCATATTGGAGTTTTTAGTTTGCTCGTTGCGAATTGGTGCTAGACAGGCGATGTTCTCAGCGCAGCGATAACCCGTTCTCAGAGCGTCATTGATGCCGATGACATGGGTCGCAAATTTAACGTCAGAATCTAGAACGTCAGGCAAGCGATCGGCTTGTTGCTGATTAGTGATGATGGCTCCCGAAGGTATGTACTTACCTTCGGGAATCTCCACATCTTGAATTAGTACGTGCATCATGACAATGCAGCCGTTGCCCACTCTGGCATTGAACACCGTAGAGCGAAAGCCGATAAAGCAGTCGTCGCCGACGTAGGCAGGCCCGTGAATTAAACTCATGTGGGTGAGGGAAGTATTTTTCCCCACCCACACAGAATAGGACTTGCCGTCGTCTCCTGTGACTCGGCCTTGTTCTAGGCCGTGAATCACTACTCCGTCTTGAATGTTGCTTCCTTGTCCGATATAAAAAGGAGTGCCTTCATCGGCGCGGATAGATGTCCCGGGGGCAATCATCACATTAGAACCGATATGCACATCCCCAATA
The DNA here is from genome assembly GCF_031383065.1 of Microcoleus sp. OTE_8_concoct_300. Taxonomy (NCBI): domain Bacteria; kingdom Bacillati; phylum Cyanobacteriota; class Cyanophyceae; order Oscillatoriales; family Microcoleaceae; genus Microcoleus; species Microcoleus sp. OTE_8_concoct_300. The sequence continues at coordinate 5,406 of NZ_JANMZH010000667.1, forward strand.
ATGTTAGAAAAGGAATGTACGAAGGCGGTATCGTGAATTTTCGGCTCAGCCAAGTTTTTCGACCAAGGCGTCGGGGGAGCCGCAACGTTGCGGACTGCCATAAATTAAGTTCTCCTAAGCTGAAAAATCTTTTTGTTAGTTGTTAGTTGTTAGTTGTTAGTTGGTAGTTGTTAGTTATTTTTCCACTAACTGCTAACTGCTAACGGTTGCAACTAGCGGTACGGGTCGTCTTTTTTACTGTAAATGAGGCGGTTTTCTACATTGACAGTATCTATAATGCCTACTACCAGAGCATCGATCGGACGGTTTTCGCTCCCGGGCGCGATCCGGGCCGCGCTGCCTCTGGTCACTAAAACCCATTCATCGATACCAGCGCCCACACAGTCAGCCGCTACCTCATATCCGGGAACTGGGGAACCTTCCTCATCGATGAATTGCAGCAGTAGAAATTTCGATCCTCTCAGCGTCGGCTCTTTTTGGGTACTGACAACTGTGCCGAGAACTTTGGCCATTTGCATTTTAGGTAAGAGGTAATTGGTAATTGGTAATTGTCATTTTTACACTGTCACTTGTCTTTGTTTTTATTAGCTTTGCTCTGTCCGCTGCCGGCAGTTTAGAGTTATTCGTCTAGTAACTAATGACTCTTGACTAATGACTCCTGACTAATGACTCCTGACTAATAACCAATATCCCATGCCCACCTCAATTAAAAATTAAAAATGCTAAATCAAAAACATCGCGATTTTTAATTTTTAATTTTTAATTACCTAATGCCCCATTGCATGACGGCCTATCTTATGATCTGTTGAGAGGGCGAATGCCGCTCACGCCTTCGCGGAACTGTTCTACAGCTTCGGTGTAGCGAATCGGCAGCACGTACTCCAAGTTTTCGTGAGGGCGGGCGATAATGTGGGTGGACATCACTTGTCCGCCGTTAACGCGCTTCACTGACTCTACTCCGGCGGCGACTGAGGCTTGCACTTCGGAGACATCTCCTCTGACAATGACTGTAACGCGAGCGCTACCGATTTTTTCGTAGCCTACCAAGGTGACGCGGGCTGCTTTGACCATCGCGTCAGCAGCTTCTACAACTGCGGGGAAGCCTAAGGTTTCGATCATGCCAACTGCAATTGCCATTGGTTTTACTCCTGATTGAATATTTGGGTAACTAAACAGTTAATTTTTGACGGGCGCACTAATTTTCGTCAAACGAAATTTCTGTGCGCTAGGAACTTAGTAGCCTCGGAACTGTTCTACTGCTTCTGTATATCGAATCGGCAGAACGTATTCTAGGTTTTCGTGGGGGCGAGCGATGATGTGGGTAGATACGACTTCTCCGCCGTTGACCCGCTTGACGGATTCCACTCCGGCGGCCACTGAGGCTTGGACTTCCGACACGTTGCCGCGCACAATTACGGTGACGCGGGCGCTGCCGATTTTTTCATAGCCCACTAGGGTAACACGGGCAGCTTTGACCATAGCGTCGGCAGCTTCCACAACAGCGGGAAAACCTTTCGTCTCAATCATTCCCACGGCAATTGACATTTTTGAATCTCCTTTGAGGATTAGTGAAATTACCGTTACAAATCTTTGAGAAATCTAAAAATTTGGACGGGGAGGCCCACATTATTTAGTAATGCAGTGTAAAGCTTCCTATCCTTTAAGAATAGGGGAAGCTGTCCACCTTGACAATATAAACTAACATCATAATGTTTAATAACAAAAATTAAAATTTTTTATGTTACTTAAAATAATTTAATATTTATTTAATAAACTTAATATAGAGAGGAGTAGATGTCGGGGGCGATCGGGGATTAGAGTAAGTAACAATACTGATAAAGTAGAGTTCGGTAGGTGAAGCCGGGGCCGATCAGTGCCGGGAAAATTGGGGATTTCAAAAATGGGGATCGCGGGGAAATCGGCAAAAAAGGCAGTCTTGGCTGATGAGCAGGCATTTTTTTCTTTGAGTGCCGAGCCTGCTGGGTCTGTAAATTTGTATTGAGAGAATTCTCAGTTTTGATGCTTTAATGTATAGTGAATCTTGAGTGCAAATTATTTTGCCGGAACTATACGATCGGGTTTAGCTAAAACAGCAGAAGCCCCACACTGAATTTAGAGGGGGATTAATCGAGGCATAGCCGAGTACCCCCAATAAATCAGTGTGGGATGAATGCGCGACTGACGGAGGTACGTAGTCAGTCAATAATTGTAAGCGATAGTCGATCAATCCATTCTTCTACCATCTGGGTGATAGTTTTTTATTTTTTGGCAGCGATCGTTCTCAGCTTGTTAAGTCGTTTTTCGGACAATCGGATGTGAAGGTTTTTATTTTTCATGCTGTGTTGTCAGTGCGAACACAATCACGCTACCATAGCTTTTAAGGAGGATAGGTATGAGAACAGCTTACCAATACAAGTTACGTCCCACGAAGCAGCAGGTAGTTGAGCTAGACAGATGGCTGTCGATGCTATCGGCTCAATACAACTATCTGTTGGCTGACAGATTTAACTGGTATCAAGAAAATCGTTCTTCTGTTAACGCCTGTCCTCTCGTCTGCCACTTACCTGAACTGCGAGAAAATCCTGATTATTACTCGCAAAAGAAAACGTTACCTCAACTCAAGAAAACCCATCCTTGGTATAGCGAGATTTATTCGCAAGTCCTTCAAGATGTGGTTAAGCGGGTCAAGGTAACGTTTGATCGTTTCTTAAAAGGTGACAGTAATGGAAAACGTAGCGGCAAGCCTCGCTTTAAATCGCGCAGCCGTTATCGCACCTTTACTTATCCGCAAATGAAGGACGGGTGCTTGCCCTGCAACTCGATTAGCTTGCCGATGTTCGGCAAAGTTAAGGTTGTCTTGCATCGCCCTATCCCGGACGGCTTCAAAATCAAAACTGCATCTGTCACGAAAAAAGCGGATGGCTATTGTTTAACTCTTTCCCTAGAAGACAAGACAGTTCCAGAGATCAAGCCAGACTTCAATCCTCATTCAATAACAGGTATTGACGTAGGACTCAAGGAGTTTTTGACAACATCTGAAGGTGAAACAGTTGCTATTCCTCAGTATTACCGTAAAACCCAGAAGCGTTTACGGGTTATCCAGAAGCGGGTATCACGTCGCAAAAAAGGCAGTAAACGGAGGCAGAAGGCGGTTAAGCAACTAGGGAAGTGTCACAAAAAAGTAGCGGATAAACGCAAAGATTTTCACTTCAAAACAGCTAATTGGCTGCTATCAAAATATGACGTAATCGCGCATGAGGATTTAAACATTAAAGGACTCGCTCGTACAAAATTAGCTAAATCTGTCTTAGACGCTGGGTGGTCAAGCTTTATGTCGATACTAACAAACAAAGCCGTAAATGCTGGTTTGTTGGTTATCCCAGTAAGTGCCTATAATACTTCACAAGATTGTTCTAATTGCGGCGAGAAAGTACCAAAAAAGCTGCAGGTTCGTTGGCACGACTGTCCTCATTGTAGGTGCAGTCTTGACCGCGATCACAACGCCGCAATTGTTATCAAAAATAGGGCGGTGGGGCAACCCGTTCTTAAAGCTCGGTCAATGTCCTATGCAATAGCAGGAGTCGCCGAGAAGCCTACACCAGACTGTACTCAGTTGGTGTAGGAGTTGTCACTCAAAGTTTTTGGGTATCGGGCGATCGCCCGCGACTGTTTTTTGTATAAAGGCAGGCGGTAATTTCAAGTTTAAGGGATAGATTAAGTCAACAACCCAGGTTCTAAAGACACGCTCGCTTCGGGCCTTTGACTTAAACCCGAGTTGACCAGAGGTGTACCTGCGTACTACGTTAACGGTAAGAGTTAAAGACCTACCAAGGGATGCTCAGCTAGTTCCTTGAATTGCGAAATTTAGGATGAAACAGACTTATTTGGTTAAATCGGTGTCCTCGATCGAGTACCGGTCATTAACTTTGTCGAAACTAACATAACCCGTCTCAATTAGGCTCATAAAGGAGCAAACATTATCCGATCGCGGGTTGCGAAATTTGAGATAGTAATTGTCAAGAGTGAAAACACATCACATTCATTACACCGAATTTAGCAATCCTTGGCGCGGTAATGGCAAGATTCACGGCGGTTGAAACCGCTCGCGTCGTTTCCCTGTCCGCACTCTTTGTGACGCTCGTTTCCCACTTACCGAGTATTTTTATGACTCAATTTCTCCTGCAAGCCTGTTGGTGGGTACCTTTATATGGCTTAATAGGCGCAATTTTAACTTTGCCGTGGTCTACGGGAACAGTTCGCACAACAGGGCCCAGACCGGCGGCTTACTTCAATTTGTTGATGAGTGTGTTGGCTTTCATACACGGGTCAGTTATTTTTACAGCGACTTGGGATCAACCGCCCCAACAGTTGCTCGTCCACTGGGTGCAAGCAGCAGATTTAGATTTGTCTTTTGCAATAGAAATCTCCACGGTCAGCGTCGGAGCAATGGAGTTAGTTACACTTCTGAGTTTGCTAGCACAAATTTACGCTCTTGGCTACATGGAAAAAGACTGGGCCCTAGCTCGATTTTTTGGGCTGCTCGGTTTTTTTGAGGCGGCAATTAGCGGCATTGCCATTAGCGACTCGCTGCTTCTAACTTACGCTTTGTTGGAACTGCTGACGCTTTCAACTTACTTGCTAGTCGGGTTTTGGTACGCTCAACCGCTGGTAGTAACAGCCGCTCGTGATGCGTTTTTAACAAAGCGTGTAGGAGACGTGCCGCTGCTGATGGGAGTAGTGACACTTTCAACTTTAGCGGGAAGTTTGAATTTTTCCGACTTGGAAACATGGGCGGAAACAGCAACTTTGTCTCCTCTAGTGGCGACTCTTTTAGGTTTGGCTTTAATTGCCGCACCTACGGCCAAGTGCGCTCAATTTCCGTTCCATTTGTGGCTCGACGAGGCGATGGAAGGACCCAACCCGGCTTCGATTATGCGGAATACGGTAGTTGTGGGCGGTGGGGCTTATGTTTTGATTAAACTTCAGCCTGTTTTAGCGCTGTCGCCCGTGACTGATGGGGTGCTGGTGGTTTTGGGTGCGGTGACTGCTGTTGGCGCTTCCTTGGTGGCGATCGCCCAAATCGATATCAAAAGAGCATTATCGCATTCTACCAGCGCTTCTTTGGGTTTGGTGTTTATCGCGGTGGGGCAAAATCACGTTGACATTGCTTTGCTGTTGCTGTTCGTGCACTCGATCGCCAAGGGCCTATTATTCATGAGCATAGGGTCAGTTATTACCACAACTAACACTCAAGATTTAACTGAAATGGGTGGCTTGTGGTCGAAGATGCCTGCCACGACTACGGCTTATTTAGTAGGCGCTGCGGGGATGGTAGCGCTATTGCCTATGGGCAACTTTTGGACGATGCGGCGCTGGCTCAACGGTTTTTGGACGGTGCCTTTGTGGCTGGTAATTGTGTTGCTTTTGGTTAATGGTTTGACGGCGCTAAATTTAACTCGCATATTCGGTTTAGTGTTTGCTGGAAAACCGCAGCCGAAAACTCGCAGAGCTCCAGAAGTCGCTTGGCAGATGGCTTTGCCGATGGTAATTTTGACCGTGATGGGGCTGTTGGTGCCTTGGATATTGCAGCAGTGGCAATTGTTAATTAGTTGGACTGGCCCTTGGGCGCAAACGGGGGATTTTGATGCTTTAAATTTGCTGTTGAAGACTCTGGATATTCCGCTGCTAATGTTATCTGGGTTGATTGGCGTTGCGGTTGGGGTGGCGATTTATTGGTACGGGGTGTTACCTCGACCGGTACGGCTGCCTGTTCCGGTGGTACAGGATTTGTTGGCTTACGATTTTTATATCGATCGAGTTTACCGCTTGACTGTGGTTTGGGCTGTGGCTTCTATTTCTAAAATCAGTGCTTGGACTGACAGGTATGTGGTGGACGGGGCGGTGAATTTGTTTGGTTTTGCGACAATTTTCAGCGGGGAAGGGTTGAAGTACAGCGGCACCGGTCAGTCGCAGTTTTATGTGTTGACTATTACGACGGGGGTTGCTGTGTTGCTGGCTTTGATTATTTGGCAGTTTTAGGTTGGCAGATGAATTTTTTGGGGTTTGTCTGCTTTTTGTCTGATGTTTTTTAATTTTAAACCGCAGATGAGGGCGGATGTACGCAGATGAACGCAGATGATTTTATTCTGGGTTTGTCTGCTTTTTTATCTGTTTTTACTCGAAGTCGATTGGCCACAATTCGGTCACCGCAATTTCCCAACCGGGCACGAGTTCGGGAATTGAAATCATGTCGCTGTCTCTTAATACAACTGGCTCGGCTGTCGGAGTGTAAATTGTTACTGTGCGCTTGTCTGGGTCGATTAATATTCCTACTTTTGCTCCGAGTTCGATAAATGATTGAATTTTTTCTCGCAGGGGTTTGAGGCGATCGGACTGAGATTTGATTTCTACAACTAAGTCGGGAACGAGTTCGGCAAAATACCTTTTACTTTGTTTGAGGCGCGAGGCTGTCACAAACGAAACATCGGGTGCTCTCAGATCGGAATTGGGGAGGATAAACCCGCCGCTGGACTCAAAAACTCGTCCGAGTTTGCGGGGTTTGACCCAGTTCCCCAAAAGTCTGCCAAACTCTGCCCCAATTTCGCTCGATACAATGTCTGATGGGCCCATAATGATAATCTTCCCGTCTACGAGTTCTAATTGGTAGTCTAGATGCGCTTCGCAGAGTATACCTTGCAGTTGTTCTAAGTCGGCAACTGTTAGGCGGGTGGAAGGAGAACCGGATTTAATTTGCAAATCTTCTCGATCTGTAAGACTTGAGGTCATAGGAGGTTTCCAGAGACATTTGAATCTATGTTAACAAGAAAGTCAGCCGGACGCTTTTTTATGCGGTTGCTTTGCGTTAATGTTAAATATAGTTCTAAAAACTCTGTAACAAAGGAAAGTTTTAATTGATGCTCAGTGCTTTAATCTGGATACCAATGTTGGCGGCCGCCTTAATTGGGTTCTGGCCGGGTGCGATCGGTCCTAAAATAGTGCGGAATGTCGCGATCGCCATTGCGGGCATAACTTTTATTCTCTCGGTGATTTTGGCAGCTCAGTTTGATGCGAGTACGAGTCAGTTGCAGTTTTCGCAATTCGTTCCTTGGATAGATGCTTTGGGATTGAATTACAATCTCGGCGTTGATGGTTTGTCTCTGCCTTTGGTAATTTTAAATACTCTGCTGACAGGGGTAGCTATTTACGCTACGGATGAGTCGATCCGCAGACCTCGACTTTATTATTCTTTGATGCTGTTAATTACAGGCGGCGTAACGGGGGCTTTTTTATCTCAAAATTTGCTGCTATTTTTCCTGTTTTTTGAGGTAGAATTGATTCCGCTTTACCTGTTAATTGCGATTTGGGGAGGGGAGCGCCGGGGTTATGCTGCTACTAAGTTTTTAATCTATACTGCATTTTCTGGCATTGTGCTGCTGGCTTCTTTCTTGGGGGTGGTTTGGCTCAGCGGTGCTTCTAGTTTCGATATGGTTGGTGCAGCGGGCGCCTCGCATTTGCAAGGAGGATTGCCTTTGCCTTTGGTAAGGCAAATTGTTTTGCTTGCAGGGGTGTTGCTGGCTTTTGGCATTAAGATTCCTTTGGTGCCTTTTCATACTTGGTTGCCGGATGCTCACGTAGAAGCTTCGACGCCGGTTTCGGTGCTGCTGGCTGGGGTGCTTTTGAAGCTGGGAACTTATGGGATGCTGCGCTTTGGTTTGGGTTTGTTTCCGGATGCGTGGGCGGTGGCGGCGCCGATTTTGGCGAGTTGGGCTGTGGTGAGTGTGCTTTACGGGGCGAGTTGCGCGATCGCCCAAAAAGATATGAAAAAAATTGTAGCTTACAGTTCGATCGCTCACATGGGCTACATTCTGTTAGCTAGCGCCGCAGCTACTCCGATTAGTATGCTGGGAACTGTTTTACAAATGGTTAGCCACGGTTTAATTTCGGCGCTGCTATTTTTGAGTGTCGGCGTTGTTTACAAAAAATCTGGCACCCGCAATATCGATGTACTCAAAGGTTTGTTCAATCCCGATCGCGGTTTGCCGATGATTGGCAGTTTAATGATCCTCGGCGTGATGGCAAGTGCCGGCATTCCGGGTTTGGCTGGATTTATTGCTGAATTTTTGATATTTCGGGGCAGTTTGCCAGTGTTTCCCGTGCAAACTTTCCTCTGCATGATCGGCACTGGTTTAACTTCGGTTTACTTTTTACTTATGGTCAACCGCGCCTTTTTCGGTCGCCTTTCGGATTTGGTGGTAAATTTGCCGCAAGTCCGCTGGCGCGATCGCATCCCTTCGCTGGTTTTAGCAATAATTATCACAATCATGGGAGTGCAGCCGGGTGTTTTAGTTGCTTTGAGCGAGAAAACTGCGATCGGAATGGTAGCTAATGTGCCACCGCAAGTTAAAGTGATTGCTCAAAAATTAGACTGATAGGATCTCTGGTCGATCGACCGCAATCCAATTCGTTTGTAGTGAGGAATGCAAGTCATCCTAAACTTCTGAGGATGGTCCTACTCACTACAAACAAGCGCACCCCGCCAAAACCGTAAAAAACCTGCTTTCTTCGATCTAGATTGCGTCCAGTAGGGTATGTATTTTTACATCAAAATTAAGTAAATATTTGTGTGTTTAGGTAGCCAGTATTGCCAAAAATGATATAATAACAGAGCTATCAACAGTAAAAAAATAGTTTTAAATTCAGGCTGAATCCAGATGAAAAGCACAGTATTAAAACCGTCTGCCCATCCCCTAGCCGCATACATTGACATCTTGGAATCAGGCAAAGCTTTGCTTCCAGAATCGGCGGAAAATGTAGTAGAAGTTGTCGGCATTCTCAAAAGTTACGGTGTGGTTCTCGATGCCTACTCGCGCAATCTCAACTACATCGCTGAAGAACAGTTTTTAGTGCTTTTTCCGTTTTTTAAATATTTCAATGGAGAGGTGACGCTGCCGAAATTAATTCGCTATTGGTGGCACGATCGCATTAATTTTGAGTATGCTGAGTATTGCATGAGAACAATGCTTTGGCACGGCGGCGGGGGTTTGGACACTTATGTGGATTCCCCAGAATTTAGCAGTTTGGCGGAAAAGGCGATCGCGGCTAAATTGAAAGGTAATTTTTTCATGCAGGGACTCCACAAAGCATTTCCTGATTTTTTGCCGGAACAAGTGCGGATGCTGGCTTACTACAGCGGTCTCGGTCAGTTTTGGCGGGTAATGAGCGATTTGTTCATCGACTTATCTGATTCCTACGATGCCGGGAAAATTAATTCGATCGCTGACGTAGTTAATTTTGTCTTAGCAGGTTTGGTTAGCGCCGCCAGTCTACCAATTACCTACAGCGTCAAGATTCACGGTCAAGTCTACGATATCATTCCGGCGGCGGCGAATTTGACATTTTTACCCGATGTAGCAGTGCCTTATGTAGAGGCAGTTTTCTTTCGGGGCACTGCGTTTTTTGGCACAGTTTCATACAACGCGCAAGCCCATCACATCCCCGAAAAACAGGGAGAATTTGCCTACGGGGCTTTGTTTGCAGACCCTTTGCCGATCGGAGGTGCAGGGATTCCGCCCACTCAATTGATGCAAGATATGCGGCATTTTCTGCCGGATTATTTGCATGAAGTTTATCGCACTAGCTGTCGGGGTGAAGATGATCTGCGGGTGCAAATTTGCCAGAGTTTTCAGAAGTCGATGTTTTGCGTGACGACGGCGACTATTTTGGGTTTAGCACCTCATCCCATGAATACCTCCGATCCAGAGGAAAAGAAGGCTAATCGCGCTTATTTGGAAGGTTGGATGGATCGATTTGGGAATTCTCGCTTGGATTGGGCAAATCAGCCAACTAACAGGGCCTGTCAGTTGTTCCCCGAACGGTAGAATGGCGACTGGTTTTTAGGGAGAAATGTCTCTAGGAGTTGCCAAAATATTACCGGCTTTGACGATTGCTTTCTTTGGGATCGCGAAAGCTAATGCTGGCGATCGCAATGAGAGCAAGTCCAGTAAAATAGCCGTTATCACGCAAGTAGTGAGGGCTGGAGTCCTCGGATTTTTATGAGGACTTCTGTCCTCACTACGAACCAATTTTATACTGGTCGTTTTAGCGGACATAATATGATATCATGTCCGGTCTGTTACCCTGCTTTCTGTACGGGCGGGTTCACCAATAATATTTGCCAAAAACGGACAATCTCACAAACCCGCCCCGGCAATTGTATTATGGGCGCTCGATCGGACTATGTATTATGGGCGATCGATCGGACATAATATGACATGGTGAACTGCTTGTTTTCGGGTCATTGCGATTGCTTTGATAAGAGATAGCTCCGAATCGGCTTAGGGTAGCAATGACAGGATCAAGCACTTGTTATTTCCAAAATATTTAGATTCTGACTAGAATACTCAGCCCGTGAGAGTCGGTTCCGCAAGTTGCAAGCAAACCATAAGTTTCTGCTAAATCTTTGACTAAAGCAGTTTGTTTGGGACTCGGTGTCCAAGGATTGGGATTACCATAAGCATAGTAAGTTTCTACACCGTCAATGCCCAAACGGGCTGCTTCTGGAATTAGTTGCTCTGCGGTCGATCGATACCGGCAAGGATGTGCTAGAACTGCTAAACCTCCTGCTTCATGAATAGCTTCAATTACCCGGGCTGCTGGATAATAAGCGGTGCCTTCAGTACCTTTACCTCGTAAGTATGGTTGGAGACTCGGATGTTGCGGGGAGAAGGCGTAACCGAGAATGTGTACGTCATTGTTGAGCAATTCGGCACTAATTTCAGCGCCTGTCCACAGACTAGGTGCTTCGCTATTTTTGTCGGGATGGTTTAATTTCCAATTATCCAGCCAAAGTTGAGCTTGAACGTAGCCTTGGGTGCTGTGGTGGTCCGTGATAGCTAAGCCTTTGAGGCCGCAGGCTATGGCTTGACACAGCAATGCCTCTGGCTGCAATCGCCCGTCGGAGTAGACTGTGTGCATATGGAAGTTATAGGAACCCGGACAGCTATCGGCATCAATTGTCTGGAAGACTTGTTTGAGTGCTGATATATTCTGGGCTTCTGGTTTGAGGCTAGAACTTTTTGCGGAATCGAGATTGATAGCCATAAGGATTCTTATAAAAAAAAACTAGCTTTTTTTAATATATCTAATAAATGGATATGTTGCACCTGTCGCAATAGTCGGATGTGGGGTTTAAAGCTCTGGCCGACTACTGCCTTCGGCACAAGATATCAATTCATATCATTTCCGGTTACACCGGAATGATGTTGACTGTTGACGGTTGACGGTTGACTGTTGACAGTGAACAGTCAACCGTCAACAGTGAACTCGAATTTACTATTGCGATGCTAACGGATTTGATATCACTCGCACATCTTGCACAATTTTATATCGAGGATTTTATCATCTGGTGGGGACTGGTTTATGAGATTATTAGTTTTAGGCCATTATACTTCGTAAAACCAGCCCCTACAGGTTTGTGGAGAATGCCACAAGATACCAATTCACTCGCACTTTAAACCTGCGGCTGCGGCTGTGGGAAATTCGATCGGCACAAAGGTGAAACCAAACTGTTCTTTAGGACACGGTACAATATGCACCAATCGTTTAGGAGGGTTTTGCCGATTTCGCGTATTGGGGTCAAACTCAATTATACCCGTGGCTCCTGCGGCTTTAAAGTTGGGATCGGCTAAGGTTTTTTGCATTCCTTCGCGGCTGGGTTCTTGCTGCATTTCTAGGGCTTTAATCAGGGTCCGGGCGGCATCGTAGGTTAAAGCCGCTCGAGTATTGACCGGGCCTCCCCACAATTTTTCAACGTTTTGCGGAAATTTTTTGTCAAAACTTATTAACGGATGCCAAAACACGGATATACCCAGTTTTTCAATAGACTTTAGCTGTGTTGCTAGTTTTAACGTTCCCGGGTCGTACAGCGTCCAGGGCCCGACAACCCAATTGCGATCGTTGTTAGCTTTAATCATTTCGATCGCATTTTCGAGGGAATTAGTGACTTGACCGTCGGGAATGAGAAGTAAGCCTGTTTTTCCGGCTTTCTCAACTTCATTGATTGCTGCTTCGGCGTTAAAATTATTGTTAGATAAGTCGTAATAATTACTGATAGAAGTCGTTCCTCCTAGGGCTTCAAATTGCTTTTTAAATTCTTCCCACAAAGAAACGCTGAACGGACTGTTGGGATTGTAAAAGACTGCGGCTTTTTTCTCACCGACCAAGATCAGTTGATTTACTAAAGATTCAGCTTCTATCCTAGTTGTCGGAGCCGTCCGAAAGAAATATTTTCTAGGTTTTCGCGTCAGTTCTTCTGTTGTGCTTCCCGAAGAAATGGCGACCAGTTTATTGTCATTGTAAATATCTACTGTTTTAACAGTCATGTCGCTAGTATAGTGTCCGATGACTGCTAGAATATCGGGCTGAGCGACCAGGTAATGAGCCCTTTTAACTGCGTAGTCTTTGATATTTCTGTCATCAGCAATGATGACTTTTAGACCTTTTCCGTTAATAGCTTTTGGTTCGAGAAAGCCTTGACCGGGAAAATCTTTATTGTTCTCATTTACACCCGGAAGACCTAAATTAACTTCGGTTTGAGCTTGAGCAATGCCGCGGAGAAGTTCTTCGGCTAAATTTGCGTTGAGGATGCTGCCGTCCTGATTTCTGCGGATGGGAACAACAATTGCGATCGTGTAATATTCTGCATTTATTGCCTTCAGCAGAGCATTGTTCATGTAAATTAAAGCTTCTGGATCTTTGCGCTTTTCTTTCCAGGACTGTTTGAGCAATTTTAAAGCTTCGGGATAATTTGAGTCGGCAAACTCATTGATTCCCCTTTGTTTTAACGGAACGTCGGGGGGTGGCACTAGGAGTTTTTCGCCAGAACTTACACCATCTGGGGAGGGTGGAGGCAGGGTTGGGGACGGTGTAGACTGGGTTGAGGAGAGTGTAGGCAGGGTTGATCGCGGGGAAATTCTGGGGATTAAAAGTCCGATCGCCAATGCAGCGCCCAGTCCCGCAACTCCCAACAGCAACCAACGAAAGTTCCCTACAGGCGGTGGCGGCGGTGGCGGTGGCGGTGGCGGTGGCAATTGAAGCGAATCCAAGTCTTGCAAAACTTCATCCACAGATTGGTAGCGGTCTTGAAAGTGGTAACGCACCATTTTGGTTAAAATATTTTTGAGGTTGTCGCTAACTTGTACCGCAGGGCGATGGGGCGTCGAGTAATCCCAGATAATATCGCAAGTTGCGGGGTCTGGTGGCAGATTGGTGGGATGCTGGCCGGTGAGAGCTTGGATGGCGATGATTCCGAGAGCATAAATGTCGTTGTAGGGTTGCGGGACAGACCGCGGATTGTATTGTTCGGCAGGCATATAACCACTGGTGCCGATCGCCTGCGATAATATTTCACCTGTATGGCTAGAGGTGAAAGTGCTGATTTCTCTGACCGCTCCAAAATCAATTAAAACAATTTGTCGATCTGTTTGGCGCCGAATTAAGTTAGAAGGTGTAATATCGCGATGAATAACATTTGCTTGATGAATAGAGTTTAAAATTTCTAATATTTCCCGTAAAAAGGCGATCGCCTGTGCTTCCGTCCACCGTTGGCCCGGAGGGAGTTCTTGACTTAGGGGAGTTCCTTCCATGAATTCTTGAACTAAGTAAAAATTGCTATTTTCCTCAAAGTGATTGAACAATTCAGGAATGCGCGAGTTATTTCTTAGAGTCTGCAAAGCCCTAGCTTCCCTTTGAAATCGCCTCCTGGCTCTTTCCAATACCATGGGATTTTCGGATTGAGGAAAAGGAATTTCCTTGATAACGCACGGGGGATTTTCGGGGTTTTGTATATCTTGAGCGGTGTAGGTTCTAGCGAATCCTCCCTGTCCTAATCGAGCGATGATTCTGTAGCGTCCGGCCAGTATCTCTCCGGGATTGAGACACATAAATTTTATAGTTCCTTGTGGAGGTGCGATCGTTGATGTTGATTATAAGCTTTTTTGTTGCCAGATACAGCTTGGCAACATATCAAATTCCTCTGTGTCTATATCAAAAACACTATAACTCTCAGCAATTCGCAATTATACATTAGTCATGACTGATTGCTAATTCCCAATTATCTTTCTGCTAACTTGCTGAGTACAAAAGCAGCTAAAAACCCGCAGACAGTAATTAGTCCAGCAAAATCGTGAGTTTCCTCGAATGCTTCGGGAATCATAGTATCTGAGATCATTGCTAAAATAGCCCCTGCAGCTACGGCGGTAGTTGCGGCTATTACCTCCGCAGAATAGCCGCTGAAAACCGTATATCCTAACAATGCCGCGATACCAGAAATAACTGCGATCGCGCCCCAAACTCCAAAAATGTAACCGATCGATCTCCCTGCTTTTTTCATGCCGGCGGCGCTGGAGAGTCCTTCGGGAATGTTGGAGAGGAAAATTGCCGCTACTGTCACCCAACTGACAGCGCCTCCAGAAATCATGCTGACACCAACGACGATCGACTCCGGTATCCCGTCTAACAGCGCGCCGAGGGCGATGGCTAATCCGCCATCGCCTGACTCTGTTTTAGCTGGGTGCAAAGCGCCCGATCGCTTGCGGTGTTTTGCTCCCTGTTGGCTCAAAAACCAATTGGCGGCTGTGTAGACAGCAGCGCCTCCCAAAAAGCCGATCGCCGTAGAGTCGAAACCGCCGCGCTTGTAAGCTTCATCCATCAGCTCAAAGGATAGCGCTGACATCAGCACACCGGCACCAAAAGCCATAATTGTCGCGATCGCCCGCTGGGGAATGCTCACAAAGTAACCCACTGCCGCTCCCAGTAGCAAGGCCCAAGCCCCTACTAAACCCCAAAATCCTGCCTGCAACCACACTGGAAACATCAGCCGCACCTCAGAGAAAAATTTTTTTATACCCGCTCGAAAATTATATAGTTTTCATTACGGATCGACACCGGATACAGCATTTATAAACCAATCGAGGTACTGCCTCGGAAGCACGCAATTTCTAATGACTAATGACCAATGACTAAGCTGTTGCGGCATTTAAATTGTATGTCAAAAAAAATCAAAGTCTTGTGGGGTGGGCGTCCCGCCCGCCCTGAATATACAATTTAAATGCGCGACAGCTTAATGACCAATGACTAATGACCAATGACTAATGACCAATGACCAATGACTAATGACCAATGACTAATGACCAATGACCAATGACTAATGACCAATGACCAATGACTAATAGAAACAAATTCCCAGGCCTTACCCGGGAACGAAAAATATAAAAAAAAGTAATGTTGTTTTAATAAATTGAATGAGCCAAAAAGCAGCGATAAATTAGTAGCAGCGCTTGTTGATTTGAGAGCCCAGGCCGGGGCGGGCAGTCCTGTGCAGATGCCCCACCCGATCGCATTTTTCAGTCTCAAGAAAACAGTTGCATTCATACTTGAGTACCAATTAAGCTTGGGTGCTGTTGCGAGTCTGGCTTGCCAGCTCCAACAGTTGCGCCCAGCGTTTTTGGACTTGTTTGGGAGTGCATTGGATTGCAGCGCCGATCGCCTTGTCGCTTTCTTGATTCCGCTTCATTTCTAACAGTTGCTGCATTTGGGGCGACAGTTGAGCCCGAAATTCTTCCCATTGGTCCGAAGTCATTCCCAGCTTTTGATCGACATCAGCACCCAGCCATTCGTGCACAAGTTTCCAATTTTGAGTGCGGGCAAATTTTTCGACGTGGTACTTAAACCGCTGTTGCAAGTAGTCGCGCTGGCGGGAAGACAAACCGAGAACTCGATCGATTTCCGAAGCCGAAAGGTCTTGCAATTTTAAAGTTAGGTAGTCCACGCATTCGGGCTGATTTTGGGCTTCCAGATAGGCGATCAATTCCGAGACTACTCGATCGCGCAGCACAGCATCAGCCGGATCGACAGTTTCCGATACCATTTGCTCGCGCACTTGTTGCAGCGCCGGAGAGCGGCTGTAGATTTCCGCATCTTCTCCCTTGCCCGACTCTACAGCCATTTCAATGTCGATCGCAGTTTCCGGAGGCTGGCCCTTGGCAAATCCTTGAGCGCGCAACACGATCAGGCGCTGGCGGTTGCGGCCGGGCAAACCGATTTGGCGCTTGGCGTAGTGTTCGGTAAAAGCCATGTACTCAGCCAATTCTAGCTGCGTGCGGGGCTGGTAGGTGGCATCGAGTTGGTGTTCGCGGCGGAAAGCTCGCAAAGATTCGATGTAAAAGCCTTGCAAAAAGTCTTCAATCATGTTGTAGCGAGCTTGGAAGTTCAAGTTCGATCGGAAGGAAGCAACATGGCGGTAAATCATGGCCGCGAGGTGAGAATGCAGTTCGACACGGCCTTGTTTGGAACCGAGGCGGTAGTATTGCAAGGTTTTTTGCAACCGGTGCTCGGCCAAGGTGATTTGCCAAGCTTCAACTTCGCCGGAAATTTGGATGCGATCGCTTTTTTGGCAAATCCGTTCGACTTCCTTAGCAATCCGCATCGCCACTGCTTGAGTGCTGCGGCTGGCAGTTTTCATGGACGCTTGCAATTCTTTGACGGCGAAGTCAGCCAAAGCCAGGACATTGATGCTGGGAACAGTATTGATTTCGGCGTTTGGTTCGCTAGAGGTGGCAGGAATGCTGTTGAGGTCAGAAGCGGTGTTGCAATTGACGGTGTTGGTGGCAGCTTTGACAGTCATGGCGTTTATCGGGTGGTAGTGCACAGCGGGTGTGCGAGGACATTTGTTAGAGAGTGAGGCGGCAGTAGCTGGCGGTTTCGCTTGCTGTGCTGATTCAACTCTCTATACATTGAATGTTACGTTCGTAGAGATAACCGCAGTGATGCCAGTGTTCCACTCTCTCATGCAACAGTTTTTGGCTGCTGAATCTGATTCTAAGCACTGGCTGTGGGAGATTGGTTTTATGGCCATTAAACCATGACTGTACAAGCATTCTGAGCTGTTAGTCGCGTGAGGCGATCGTCAGAAGCATTGAGGGTGCTGCCAGCCCCCTGAATGGACAATTTATTAACTGGCTATGTGAGGCGTTGGAGATTCTGGAATCGAGACTGGGCAGAGTGTAGGGAACTGCAATCTATTTAAAACCTACGCCACAGTATTTAGGAAACCCGGTTAATCTGCAAATTTGATCTTATGGAAGAAGCAAGAAGGAAGCAGGAAGCAGGAAGAAAAGTCCTGGACGCACTCAGACTCCTCGAAACCGGGTTTTTTAGCGAGTGTGCCGGCTCTAAGGAATGAGAATTAAATAACTTCCACAAGTTTGTGGGATGGGCGTCCCGCCCGTCCAAAAAGGACGGGCGGGA
>NZ_JANMZH010000668.1:0-3678 GCF_031383065.1 Microcoleus sp. OTE_8_concoct_300
CCCCCCTATCTATCGGGGCAACCACGGGGGGATGGCCCCTACCATAGACCTCTTGCAAAAATAACTAGGACGGGCACTGCGGCCCATCCCACACGCTTTATTTTTTCTTGTGGGATGGGCCGAAGAGCCCGTCCCATCAATTGATGAAAAGGACTTTTGCAAGAGGTCTAATAATTACGCAAATCATTTAGGATTGCTATAGATGTTACAACCTAGTTAAGCGACGATATTCTGAACTTATGGAAATAGTTGTGACGCTGGTGCTGGGTTCGGTGCTGTTTCTCTGGGGAATGCGCCGAGGGCGGGTGTTAGTTCGATCGTCCGTTACTGCCAAGGATTTGTTTAAGGGCAGAAATTCGATCGCCCTGGCGGTAGCGATGGGCCGGAGCTCCTTTTGATACCAGTTTAAAAAAAGAATGCAACTTTCGGCAAGCAGCAAACCCAGATAGTCATCAGTCAATCGATTTTAGATTTTAGATTTTAGATTTTAGATTAACCCCACGGATAAATGCGGGGGCTTGAGGATTTTAGATTTGAGATTTTGGATTGATTCCACTGATAAATCCGGGGGCTTGTACCACCTTTGAAATTCTTGGTCATGCCCAATCTCAAATCTCAAATCTCAAATCTCAAATGGTATGACTTGGATGCCGGAGGTTTGACAAGCTGGGACGGCAGACTAGCAATTGATAACTCAATGCTATCAATTGCTAGTCTGCTAGCCCAAAAGACAGAGCGTCATTTAAACAATTGAATTGAGATTTTGGGCTGCCTCCTTCAATTGTTGAGTTCCTAATTTGGTTTGAGTAATACCGCTAGCGGTTTCTTTTGCCGATTGGTTGAGGCTGTTCATAGCATCGACTACTTGTTGAATGGCAACTGCCTGTTGTTCGGCAGTTAGAGAAATTTGTTGATTGTTCAATACCACATTGTTAACAGCCTTTGCCACTTCTGAGAAAGCTGCTGCCGTTTCTTGACTTATTTTGGTTCCTTCTTCTACTGTTTTAGTACCTTCCTTTGTCACCATTACGGTGGACTCGATCGCATTCTTGATATCAAAGACCAGGTTGTTAATCTTCTCGGCCGATTTCTTACTTTGATCTGCTAGTTTGCGGATTTCTGTAGCTATGACAGTAAAACCTTGGGCGTTCTCGCCCGCCCGCACCGCTTCTACTGAGGCATTCAGTGCCAGCATATTCGTTTGATTGGCTATATCTGTGACAGCAGTAGAGATATTGCCAATCTGATTGGTTTGTTCGCTCAATCGCAGAATTTCTGCCGCGATTGCCCCGACATTTTCTTTCAATCTAGTCATCGATTCCAGGGTTTGATCCACTGCTAGGGTTCCCCTTTCAGCGATGTTTAAAGCTTGCCGTGCAGATTCAGCACCTGCTTGGGCTTGCTGGGCTGATTGTTGGGAAGCAGCGCCCAACTCATCCATTGTGATAGTAGTTTGATTGACAGAGCTAGATTGCTGTGTGGCTGTGCGTTCCTGCTGTTCAACTGTGGCCGCAATCTCTGTGGAAGAACTGGCGATCGCATTCACTGCGTCACTAATTGTTTTAGCAATACCTGAAGAGATTAAAAAGGCAGCAAGTAAGGCGATCGCAATGCCTAAGACGGCACCAACCAAAACGGCAGCGATTAAAAATCTGATATTTTCTTCTGCGTTGGAAGTTGCAGCGTCCAAAATTTCATGCTCTTTTTCATTAAAAGAGCGATTTAATTCGTTAAATTCATTGATGATTAATGTCCCTTTTTTTGTGGCAAAAACTTCTAGCGCTTCTTTTTGCTTTCCTTGCTTGACTAAATTAATCATTTGTTTAGAAAAATCATCATATTGTTTTTGTAAGTCAATTAATTTTTTCAATCGCTCTTTCTGGATGGGATTTTCAATCGTCCTGCCTACCAATTCGGCTACTTCTTGAAATGCTTGTAAGTCTTTCTGATAAGCATTTAAAAAATCTCCATCCTTGATCAAAAGATAGCCCCTAGTCTCTCCCACCATCTTGGCAAGGTAAAAACTCATATAATCTGTCCCTTCTATGGCAGTAAGCGAAATTTTTGTTTGTCTATATGACTCGGCTACCTTACTGGCGCTGGAGAAGACTGGCGCTACTAATCCTACAAATAAAGCAATGGGAACTGCATATCCGAGTAACATCCGGTTTCTCAGCTTTAAGTTGGCAAACATGGCAATATCTCCTTTTGGGTTAGGTAGCTGAATTATCTGATTCTCAACCATTTACTCAGACTCATCAAAAAAAATCCGGCAAAACTTAATATCCAACAAGGGATGCAGGTCGAAGTCTTTAGGATTGAGGGTTGTTTTGCCTGCTTCGATTTTGGATAAATCGTGTTTATTCGATTGTAGCGGGGAATTGAGAAACGAAACCCAAACATCGTCAAATTCTCTCCCCCACTCGGACTCTCTCCCACTCTTGATTGGGGTGCAAGTCGATCGCATAAATGTTACAACTAGCGTTAAGCGACCATATTCTGAACTTATGGAAATACTTGTGACGCTGGTGCTGGGTTCGGTGCTGTTTGTCTGGGGAATGCGCGGAGGGCGGGTGTTAGTTCGATCGGGAGTGACGGCTAACGATTTGTTTAAGGGCAGAAATTCGATCGCCCTAGCTTTTTTGGGTTTTTATATTGCCTTGCTGCTGCTGGCTCTAAATCTGCCTCAAATGCCAGCTTTGCCGATCGAGTGGCGCTTTCACGGGATGGCAGTTACTTGGACTTTGCTACGAGTGATGTTGATGGGAGTCTGCGGTATTGGCTTTACTTTAAGCTGGCAGACGGCGCGATCGCAAGTAATCGCAGTAATTTTAATTTGCTTGTTGGGATTGGCAGGATTTACCAGCGCTGAAGCCTATTTTCTGGCGCCAATTTACGCTGATTTAATAGATAATTTGCGGCCAAACGGTGTATTTCGACAAACATCTAACAGCAGTTGCGCGCCGGCGGCGCTAGCAACAGTGTTAAGGCGTTGGGGAATTGATGCGACGGAATCAAGTGTAGCTAGGGAGGCCGGCACGAGTCGTTTGGGAACTTCGATGCCGCAGTTAATTGTAGCAGCAAGAGCTTTGGGAGTCAATGCGATCGAACTGGCGCCGACTTGGGAGCAAATCCAGCAAATTAATCGCCCCGGAGTGCTAGCAGTTTGGCTGTTTGACGGCCCTCGGAAGTTACCGCACGCGGTGGCTTTGCTGCGAATGAATGACAGTATTGCTGCAATTGCAGACCCGGCGCGGGGCAGGATTTACTATTTAGATAGGGCAACTTTTGCCCAGATTTGGCGCGAGGAATACGTGCCGATTTTTCGGTCTGCGGATATCTTGTTAAGTGACAAACAAGCTAGGGATTATTTGAGTAAATTAGGATATAATAGCGGCGATTTAAAAGCAGATATCGAGCGCTTTCAAACAGATAAAAAATTGCAAGTCAGCGGTAAACTAGATAGGATGACTGAATTAATGTTGAGCGGCTCTTTTTTGGAGGGTGTCCCGAGATTGGATGGGAAATAGTTAGAGAAAATCATCAACCGCAGAGGAACTCTTGAGGCAGAGGGAAGAGGAATCGTGCCGGTTCCCTGAAACAATAGGAATGAGAATTAAATAACTTCCACAAGTTTGTGGGATGGGCGTCCCGCCCGTCCAAAAAGGACGGGCGGGA
>NZ_JANMZH010000670.1:0-15813 GCF_031383065.1 Microcoleus sp. OTE_8_concoct_300
TCCCGCCCGTCCAAAAAGGACGGGCGGGACGCCCATCCCACAATAATAATTAAAATTGTAAGTTATTTAATTCGCGATCCTTAGGATTTACGCAGGGGTGGTCAGAAACCGGGTTTTTTACGAAAATACTGCGTTGTGACCAGCAGATTCTGTAAAAAACCCGGTTTCTTTGTCGGAGTGCGTCCAGGACTGATTAAGTTCGATCGTACCAACTTTGCAGCGCCAAGCGGTGAACTTCGCGCCAACTAATATTTTTCACTCTGGCAATCGACGCACAATCTTCGTATTCCGGCTGCACATTAGCAATCATTTGTCCAGACTTTGCAACTTTTATTTGCACTTCGCCGTATTCTGTTTGAACTTTCTGGATTTCTCGGTGCAAAATCGTTCTTTGTTGAGTCGATCGCCTAATTCCCAGAGTAGTAGTCTCGCGAAAGATAACTGCTTCGCAAGCATCCTGAAATTCCGCATGACAAATCGCAGTTAACAACACCCCCAGCCGCGACTTTTTCATCACAATTGGGGCAGTAAAAACATCCAGAGCCCCCGCCGCAAACAAAGCATCGAAAACATAGCCGATCGCCTGCGGACTCAAATCATCAATTTGCGTTTCCAATACACAGATTGCTTCTCGATCGTTAGTTAAATTTTCTTTGCCCGCGAATGACTTCTCTCCAATCCAGAGGCGCAAAATATTAGGAATTGCCAGGTTTCGAGAACCTGCACCCAAACCGATCGCCTGAAGAAGCATCGGCGGTGGCGGGCCGAAACCAGTGGCGAGAGTACAGGCGATCGCAGTTCCCGTAGGAGTACACAATTCGCGATCGATGCCATTGCTATAAACCGGCACTCGGTGCGTTTCCCACAACCGCATCACCGCCGGCGTCGGCACCGCTAACTTACCGTGGGCCGCCTTCACCGTACCGCCACCAGTCGGCATCGCCGAAAAGTAAAACTCCTGAATATCCAACCAATCCAAACCCAAACAAGTACCGACAATATCAACAATTGCATCCGTCGCCCCCACCTCGTGAAAGTGAACCTCGTTTGGCGGGATACCGTGTACGGCACCTTCTGCCTCTGCTAAGAGGCGAAATACGGCCAAACTCCAGGCTTCCACGCGCGGAGGCAATTTTGCAGAGACGATGATCTGCTCAATTTCCGGCAAGTGGCGATGATGAGTGTGGCTAATTTCGGCCTCTGCTTCCCCGTGACTGTGAGAATGTTCTTCCCCGTGATGATGGTGGTGGCCCTCGAAAGTCGGGGATTCCGTTTCCGAGGGATCGAGTGTAAAGTCGGTAGCGGGATTTTCAGGTTTTAACGACAAATCCGCAGCTAAATCGACATAAAATTTAGTTGCTTGTTGAGTATTCCGGTGGACTAATTCCGTCCGCAACTGGTAATCTGTCGAAATGCCGAGCAAATTAAGTTTTTCGATTAGGTAGTCTAAAGGAACGCCGGCGTGGACGAGAGCTCCGATGCACATATCGCCAGCAATGCCGGTTGGACAGTCAAAATAAGCTATTTTATTCATTGTTAACAATTAATTTTCTGCATTGATTGTTTCACTCGATATTTTGATCGCCCACTTAGCCTGCAATATCTTAACATGGCAACTATTTACGAAGTGCATCCAGTTGCACCGCAAAAAGACCGGATCGAGAAAATTAAAAAAGCTCTGAAAGATGGGGCAGTGATGCTTTATCCGACAGATACAGTTTACGCGATCGGCTGCGATATCAACTCCAAGTCGGCAGTAGAACGAGTCAGGCAGATCAAGCAACTCTCCAATGATAAGCCTTTAACGTTCTTGTGTTCCTCTCTGTCAAATATCACCGACTATGCTGCAGTCAGCGATGAAGCATACAGAATTATCAAGCGGTTAATACCCGGGCCTTACACATTTCTGCTGCCAGCTACCAAGTTAGTACCCCGGTTGGTAATGAACCCAAAACGCAAAAGCACGGGAATTCGCGTTCCCGACCACCCGCTTTGTTTTACACTGTTGGAAGCTTTAGGAAATCCGATTATTTCAACATCCGCTCACATTACCACTGATGATGAAGGTGAAGCACCAGTCCCTGCATCAAATGCAGAAAGCTTTGGCAAAGCTGAACTGTTTGACTGTTTTTCAAAGTTAGTGGATGTCATTGTCGATGAGGGTTCCGATCCTGGATATCAAGTTTCTACCATTCTCGATTTGACAGAAGGCGAACCGATTGTTGTTCGCCGCGGTTTGGGATGGGAAGCTGTCGCCGTTTGGGAAAACCAATAAAATTTCAAGGGGCGGGTTAAGCGCCCAATTTGCACAAAACCCGCCCCAAGTTTTTAACTAAAGACTGCTTTAAGCCTCTACCTTAACTCCTTTCCAAAAAGCAATATATCCTGCAATATTTTTAGCAGCATCTTTCGGAGTTGGATAGTACCAAGCAGCATCCTTATTAACTTGTCCGCCGACTTCGACACTGTAGTAACTAGCAACACCTTTCCAACCGCAAGTCGTGTGAGTGCTGCTGTCCTTGAAATACTCGCGTTTGATGGCATCTGCGGGAAAATAATAGTTGTTGTCTACAACTTCGCACTTGTCGCTCTCGGCCAAAACGGCACCATTCCAAATTGCTTTCGGCATCAGTTTCTCTGCTTAAATTGAGATTCTCAATTATTGTAACTGTATTTGTGCTCAAAAAGCATAGAATAGTGTTGAAGTCAACAACCAACTACTGCAAATGTCAGGGTCGATTCCCCCAACATCTCCTGTGCCGCTGTCCCTCGAACAAGCCCTCAAACATTTTTTTGGCTATGACTCTTTCCGCCCGGGACAGCGGGAAATTGTCGAAGCTGCTTTACAAAAACGGGATATGATGATTGTCATGCCGACTGGCGGTGGCAAGTCTTTGTGTTTTCAATTACCGGCACTGTTGAAACCGGGATTGACGGTGGTTGTTTCGCCGTTAATTGCTCTGATGCAAGACCAGGTGGAAGCTTTGCAGGATAATGGAATTGGGGCGACTTTTCTCAACAGCACTTTGAGCCCTCAGGAAACCCGATCGCGCGAAACGGAGATTCAAGAAGGTAAGATTAAATTGCTCTACGTTGCACCCGAACGCTTGCTCGGTGAGAGATTTTTACCGTTTTTAGATATAGTAGCTTCTAAGTTAGGAATTTCGGCATTTGCGATCGACGAAGCCCACTGCGTTTCGGAATGGGGACACGACTTTCGACCAGAATACAGGCAAATGCAACGAGTGCGCGATCGATATCCCGACATTCCCATTATGGGACTAACCGCCACCGCGACCGAGCGCGTCCGCCAAGACATCATCCAGCAGCTAACTCTGCGAAATCCCTACATCCACGTCGCCAGCTTCAACCGCCCCAATTTATACTACGAAGTTCGCCCCAAAACCAAGCATAGTTTTGCCGAAGTTTTGCAAATCATCCAAAAAAAAGGCGGTTCGGGAATTATATATTGCCTCAGCCGCAAAAAAGTTGACGAAGTTGCCTATAAATTGCAACAAAGCGGTATCCAAGCCTTACCATACCACGCCGGCATGAACGATGTCGATCGCGCAACCAATCAAACCCGCTTCATTCGCGATGACGTACAAGTAATGGTAGCCACAGTTGCCTTTGGTATGGGCATTAACAAACCAGACGTGCGGTTTGTAATTCACTACGACTTGCCCAAAAATCTCGAAGGATACTATCAAGAATCCGGCCGCGCAGGCCGAGACAACGAACCCGCCCATTGCAGCTTATTTTACGGCTACGGCGATGTCAAAACCATCGACTACATCATCGAGCAAAAACCAGATCCGCAAGAACAACGAATTGCCCGCCAACAGTTGCGCCGAGTAATCAACTATGCAGAATCCAGCGATTGCCGCCGCACAATCCAGTTAAGTTATTTTGGCGATTCATTCCCGGGAAACTGCGGTACTTGCGATAACTGTTGCAACCAAAAACCCGTCGAAGATTGGACGATTGAGGCAATGAAATTTCTGTCTTGCGTCGCGAGATGCCAAGAAAAATTCGGCATGAATCATATTATTGACGTGCTGCGCGGCTCAAAAAGTCAAAAAGTATTGCAATACCAGCACCACCAACTTTCTACTTACGGAATTGGCAAAGATAGAAGTGCTGATGAATGGAAAAGGTTGAGCCGCTCGCTGTTAAATCAAGGTTTTTTAGACGAAAAAACAGACGGATTTCCCGTTTTGAAACTGAATGAAAAAAGTTGGGAAATTATGAAACGTCAGCGCACCGTTCAAATCGCCATTGAACCGCAGCGCGAAGTAGCGGAAAAAGTTCGGTATTTAGCAGTAGAAGTAGACAGTTTATTTGCCAAACTGCGGACGCTACGCAAACAAATTGCCGACGAACAATTTGTGCCACCTTACGTAGTTTTTGCTGATAAAAGCTTGCGAGACATGGCAGAAAAACGCCCGCAAAATCTCATAGAATTCGAGGAGGTTTACGGCGTTGGCAGCAACAAGCGAGATAAGTACGGTAAGGTTTTCTTGGAGGCAATACGCACTTTTTGCCAAGAACAAGACTTGCCAACTAATACTGCATCTTCTGATGTTGCTAATCTTCCCAATCTTACTAATGTTGCGTCTTATTCGCAGATGCAAACCTGGGAATTATACCGACAAGGTTTGACAGTTCAAGGAATAGCGAATGCGCGGGGGATGAGTCCTAATACTATTTCTGGGCATCTGGTAGAGTTGATGGAGATGGGCTGGGAAGTCGATATAAATTTGTTGGTGGAATCCGAACGCCAGCAGGCGATTGTGAACGCGATTGAAGTTATTGGGGATGAGAGATTGAAAGCGATTTATGAGTTTTTGCAAGAAGTTTATACGTTTGAGGAGATTAAGTTGGTGCGTGCTTGGTGGCGGCAAAATTATGTCAGTTTTTAACCGCAGATGTATGTTGATGAACGCTGATAAACGCTGATAATTGATGGGAGGAAGGGTGCTATTCGGCGCACTTTACGGCTATCATGTGTTGTTTAGTTCACCATACTTCATGCCGTTTCACCTGAGTTCGTATCAGTCCACCCAACTCTTAGTAATTGAGCAGCCTGCACGTTACTCATTGCGACTTCCTAAATGCCTCCTGCACAATAGTTGTAAAAGTTACGAACAGGCAGAAATAATGAAAACTACTGATAATGTGTATAGAATTGATTTGGCTGGGACTCAGTATCAAAACCCTCGCTACTTGCAAAGTCGGGCTAGGATTAATTCCCTCATTGACCATTATATGTCATTGGAAGTTTTGAGCGATCGACTTTCTGATCTGCCCCAGCAATTTTCCACCCCGCAGCCTCGCCTTTGGGATCCCATAGATTGGCAAGGAATCAATCGCGACCAAATTATTGGTGTTAAGCCAGAAATCTTTTTGCAAGTTTTGGCAAGTGCGGCAGAAATTGAAGCTCCCATCCGCAGCTACGGTAGAGAAAGTTGGTGCTATTTACAGCCTATTTACCCGCAAATGGCGCGGTTTATGGGAGGAATTTTTGATGACAATGGCAACATTTTAGAGATAGGTGTCTGGGAAAAAGAAGAACGCCAACATTGCCCGACTTTTAGGAAAATTCACCAGCAACTTAGCGCCGAAAAACTGCAAGTTAAACCGAACTCTGTTAATGGCTGTCAATCGACAGGTGACGCTTGGCAAGATACCTATAAACACGTGATTAGTCGCTTGAGTACCGAGTGGGGAGCTACTTCTGTTTATTTATGGTTGATGGTACACTCAACTGGAGCGTTGCAACAGGCAATTTCCCAGCCTTTACAGGATGAGATAAATCATTTGGCTAAGTTTTGGGGTTTCAGCCGTTGGGCATTCTCCCAGAGTTATTTTAATCAACTGAAAGGCTCTACCACAAACTTGATTGCTTTGCTGAAACATCATCAGATTGAGCGCACGCACGGTAATGATGTGTTTAATACTTCACTCAGTCTCAAACAGCTTTCTTTGGTGTTGGAATTGACTTTTACATTCACGCGAGTGATGGTGCGTCTGCGGCGCTGGAACCGCGAGCTCAGTCGCAGTTATCTCAGACATTTGTTTGGCACTGCGCCGATGGTTGATGCACCGCGCAAGGTCGCTTAAATAGGAATTATGCCAGGGAGCAATTTTTACACTATTTGTGGGGTAAGGTGCCCAGTCCGCACCTAGCTATGTTAAAGTGCGGACTTATCTACTCGTTGGCTCGGCATATAGTAGAATTGATGGAGATGGGGCGGTAATCGGTTTTTGAGGGGATTTTTTAACCGCAGATGCAGGCTGATGAACGCTGATGGACGCTGATGATTGATGGGAGGGAGAAATGAAAATTAAAAAAGTAGCTTTTTGGGATAATGAATTAGATTGGTGTTTTGAACCGATCTATTTTTCCGATTTGGCTTTATTAGTTGGCGTATCTGGTGTCGGGAAAACACAAATTTTGAACTGTATTTGGAATTTACAAGGGATAGCTAATGGTGATTCATTAAACGGTTTAGCATGGGACGTTACATTTTCGACAGTAAAGAATGTTGAGTACCGCTGGCAAGGCGAATTTGAAACAAAAAAAATCCCTGGCATCATTCCTAATAAGGAAGATGAAATTAATAAATTTAGAATTGTTAAAGAAGATCTGTTCAGAGAGGGAAAGAGTATTATAAAAAGAACCTCTAATGAAATTATATTCAAAGGCGAGACAACGCCCAAACTATCGCCGTTTCAAAGTGTAGTTGGAATTTTAAATCAAGAAGAAGATATTTCACCTGTTCAAGATGGTTTTAATAAAATCATTTACAGCGATAATTCGAGGTCACTTAATGGCATTCTCGGTATCCGTCTCAACGTACTATCGCTACTTTCAAATAATAATTTTGATTTGGAAAATGTTCAAGCAAGTGATATGCCAATACTTCTTAAGCTGGCTTTGATTGCTCGCCATTTGCCCAAGCTTTTTGAAAAAATAAAATTTAAGTTTATCGATATTTTCCCTCATGTAGAAAATGTTCAAATAGAAGCAGTAGAAGATAACGAAAATCCATCTTTTACCCGTTTTCCCATTCAAATCAAAGAAAAAGGTGTTAAGGATTGGATTTTCCAAAACAATATTTCTTCAGGAATGCTGAAAACGCTAATTCATATTAGCGAACTTTACTTGTCGCCCGAAGGTACTGTAATCCTGATCGACGAATTTGAAAATAGCTTAGGAATTAACTGTATCGATGTTGTGACAGATTTGATTATGGAAAATAGAAATATCCAATTCATTCTTACCAGCCACCATCCCTACATAATCAATAATATTGGGATGGAATACTGGAAAATAGTAACTCGCAAGGGAGGTGTAGTAACGGTAACTGATGCTAAAGATTTGAACCTGGGAAAATCTAGACATCAGGCTTTTACGCAATTGATTAATCTCGAAGAATATAGCGAAGGAATCAAAGTGGAATGAATCTATATTTTTTAGTGGAAGGGATGCAATCGGAGAGAAAAGTTTATCCAGCTTGGCTAAGTCATCTATTGCCTGAATTAACACGAGTTCAGAGTTACGATGAGGTGAATGAAAACAATTATTATCTGATTAGTGGTGAAGGATATCCCTCATTATATGATTTTATTCCTCCTTCGATTGAGGAAATTAACTTAAGCGGCAAATACAACTATTTTGTCCTGTGTCTTGATGCCGAGGAAAATACTGTTGCCGAACGACACGCGGAAATTATTAATTTTGTAAATCAGGAAAAACTAGAATTAAAAAACGCAGAACTTGTGCTAATTGTTCAGAATCGCTGCTTGGAAAGTTGGCTGCTGGGAAATCGCAATATTTATGCAACACATTCTCAAAAGTTAATACATCCTAAAAATCAATTTTTATTAGATTATACTAAGTATTATGATGTTTCAGTTAATTGTCCTGAAATAATGGGAAAATATCCAGATTTTAATACCCATGCTCAGTTTCATGGAGCTTATTTGAAAGTGTTATTTGAAGCTAAAAATACCACATATTCTAAAACAAGACCGGGAGATGTACTCAAGCCATTTTATTTGGAACAGCTATTGGCAAGGATTCAAGTTCAGCCCGAACAACTGACTACTTTCCGTCATTTCATCGAGTTTTGTAAGATAGTTAAATCCAAAATGCCAAATTAAAAGGTAACAAATAAGATAAAACAGAAATTAAAAAATAGAGACAGATTCACAAACTGGCCCTACGCAAGCAGATACAGTTAGGATACATTTCATACTAGATTTAGATAAAACACTTTAATCTCGCACAAGTCACAAAAATAACTATGAACGGCCCAGCATCTTACGCATCATCTCAAATGACCGATCGCGAACGCGCTAACCTCAGCCGCCTGATCGATTACAGTTCCATTCGATCGATACCCGAAATTTGGGCGATCGTCCAACAGCGCTTTCCTCAAACCGTCGCCCTCCACGACCCCCACAGCCAGCCAGAAATCAAACTCACCTACACCGACCTGTACCAGCAAATCCAGCAATTCGCCGTCGGCTTGCAGGCCCTGGGCATCGAACCAAATCCAGCAGAAGCAGTCCCGAACCGCGTCGCCCTCTTCGCTGACAACAGCCCCCGCTGGCTGATAGCCGACCAAGGCATCATGATGGCCGGGGCCGCCAACGTGGTTCGAGGTGCCACCGCGGACCCTCAAGAACTCCTATACATCATCCAAGACAGCGGCAGTACCGCCTTGGTAGTCGAAAACCTGGCATTACTCAGAAAACTGCAACACCGCCTCCCGGATTTGCCTGTCCAACTCATCGTCCTCCTCTCCGACGAAGAACCGGAAACCAGCCAAACCCTAAACACAGTCAAATTTTCCCAAGTGATGACCACAGGGGCCAACCGTCCCCTCAAACCCACCAAGCACAGCCAGCAAACCCTCGCCACTCTCCTCTACACCAGCGGCACCACCGGCAAACCCAAAGGCGTCATGCTGACTCACGGCAACCTGCAGCACCAACTCACCACCATGGGCACAATTCTCCAGCCCGAAGCCGGCGACGGCGTCCTCAGCATTCTGCCCAGTTGGCACGCCTACGAACGCAGCGTCGAATACTTCCTGCTTTCCCAAGGATGCACGCAAATTTACACCAATATTCGCTATTTCAAACAAGACTTTAAAACTTACAAACCCCAGTACATGGTCAGCGTTCCGCGCATCTGGGACTCGATTTATGAGGCCGTACAAAAGCAATTTCGGGAGCAGCCACCTAACAAACAAAAATTGGTGAATTTCCTGTTATCTTCTAGCCAGCAATACATAGAAGCCCGCCGCATTTACCAAGGATTAACTCTCAGTTTGAAACCGGCTTCTGCTTCGGAAAAACTAATCGCCCGCACCAAAAGCATTCTGTTGTCGCCCGTGCACGCCCTCGCCGAAAAACTGGTTTACCAAAAAGTCAGGGAAGCTACAGGGGGACGCTTAAAATGGGCGATTAGCGGTGGCGGTTCTTTGGCCGCGCATATAGACAATTTCTTTGAAATAGCGAATATCGGTTTATTAGTGGGATATGGTTTAACCGAAACCTCCCCGGTTTTAACCGTCCGCCGCCCTTGGCACAATCTTAAAGGTTCCGCAGGACAGCCTCTAGCCCATACGGAAATTAAAATAGTAGACCCAGAAACTAGACAGCAACTGCCAACAGGCCAGCGCGGTTTAGTATTGGCGCGGGGGCCGCAAGTCATGGCAGGTTATTATCTTAATCCCCAAGCGACTAAATCGGCGATCGACCCCGAAGGCTGGTTCGACACTGGCGATTTGGGCTGGCTGACACCGGGAAACGACTTAATCTTGACCGGGCGGGCCAAAGATACGATCGTCCTCAGCAACGGCGAAAACATCGAACCCCAGCCCATAGAAGACGCCTGCCTCCGCAGCCCCTACATCGACCAAATTATGCTAGTAGGTCAAGACCAGAAATCCCTCGGCGCCTTAATTGTCCCCAATCAAGAAGCCGTGCAGAAATGGGCAGAAACTCAGAATCCCCCATTACACGAAATTGACTGGAATAGCAAGACAATTCAAGATTTATTCCGCAAAGAATTGAACCGAGAGGTGCAAAATCGCCCCGGATACCGCGCGGACGATCGGATTGGCCCGTTCCGGTTGATTCAGGAGCAATTTTCGATGGAAAATGGAATGTTGACCCAGACCCTGAAAATTAAGCGCCCGGTTGTGACGGAACACTACCGCGATATGATTGACGGAATGTTTTGAAATATTCGCAGGACTTGGGGAATGGAGAAGAAAAAATTATCCCAACACCCGAGTCCCGAGTTCGAGTCCTCAGTCCTGGGCCATTAGTTCATGTTTACCAACTAATGACTAATGACTAATACCTAATTCCCAATTGACAATCAACAACTTTATGGAACCACAATTACTCTTGAAGCGATCGATTAACGTTAAAGTCGTCGTTACTCCCCGCTGGAAAGAAGAAGCTCAACAGCAACTCCAAGCCCAAATCAACCAAATAGATTCTCAGCTACAACAGCTCGAAATGCAAGGGCAGCGGATGGTTTCAGAAATCCAAAAGCAAAACCTGCACCCCCCAGGCCCACAAGTAATGCAGCAAATAGAAAACATTCAAGTGCAGGTGAATCAAAGAAAAAGCGAACTGCTAGAACAGAAAAACCAAAACCTGCAACAACTCCAGCAAGTGCAAGTGCTAGACCTCGAACAAGAAGTGAGTCAAGGTCAAATTGACGGCACGTTCACTGTCGGGCTGGGAGAAAACTTGATTCAAAAAATGCAAGTAGAAATTCTCCTCCGCGACGGTATAGTCGAAGAAATTCGAGGTGATATTTAGAAATTGGTAAGTGGTAAGTGGTAATTGGTAATTGGCAATTGATTTGGACTCATTAATCACCCATCTTCCGACTAGAGACTGGCATAATAATAATTATGGCCGATCGCCGATCGCCAATTACCAATTCCCAAACAACCTGTTGTGCATTTAACTTGTATCGAGGGCTTCCTCCGGATGCCATTTGTGTCAATAAACAGGCTAAAACCACCTCTCAACAAGGGTTGTAGCCGAGGATCGCTCCCCCTAAATCCGCCTTAAAAAGGGGACGAAAGAACGCTCTTGCCCCCTAAATGCCCCGAGCCTGCAGGGTGACGAAAGAACGCTCTTGTCCCACCCCCTACTCCCCTTATTAAGCGAGGCGCCGGGGGGATCGAAACTCGACTACCAGCGACATTGATCGTGGGTTTCAGTCTTAATTGGACACAAATCGATCTCCTGCCCACCCCACAAAAGTTTAACTGTATTCGGCCGTGCAATTTAAATGCCTCGGAGCTTACCGATTCCCGATTAGCAACTCAAAAGGACTTTTTACAGATGATTCGCGAAGTTTTCATGCCAGCCCTGAGTTCTACCATGACAGAGGGCAAAATTGTTTCCTGGGTCAAATCGGCTGGAGACAAAGTAGAAAAAGGCGAAACGGTGGTAGTGGTTGAATCCGACAAAGCCGACATGGACGTGGAGTCTTTCTACGAAGGTTATTTAGCAATAATTATCGTACCTGCGGGCGAAGTTGCTCCGGTGGGAGCGGCAATCGCCCTGGTAGCAGAAACAGAAGCGGAAATCGCCATCGCTCAGCAGCAAGGAGGCGCCGCCCCAAGCGCAGCAGCAGCCCCCGCTCCCAGCCCCGCTCCTGTCAGTGCAGCTACATCGTCAGCAGGTTTGCAGCAAAATGTCAGCCGCCAAAACGGCCGCAGCGTCGTTTCTCCCCGCGCTCGCAAGTTAGCTAAAGAATTTAAAGTAGATTTGAATTCTATCAAAGGCAGCGGGCCCAACGGTCGCATTGTCGCAGAGGATGTAGAAGCAGCAGCCGGGAAAGCCCAACCCGCTCCGGTTCAGCAATCGGTAACAGTCCCC
The DNA here is from genome assembly GCF_031383065.1 of Microcoleus sp. OTE_8_concoct_300. Classification (NCBI taxonomy): domain Bacteria; kingdom Bacillati; phylum Cyanobacteriota; class Cyanophyceae; order Oscillatoriales; family Microcoleaceae; genus Microcoleus; species Microcoleus sp. OTE_8_concoct_300. The sequence goes on from NZ_JANMZH010000670.1 coordinate 11,929, forward strand.
GTAGCACCCGCACCGGCACCCTCGGCACCCTCCGCACCGGCCCCCGCACCAGCTAAACCCGCACCTGCACCAGTCCCGGCGGTGGCAGTTTCTGGTCAAAGAGTACCGATGAATGCGCTGCAAAATGCTGTGGTGCGGAATATGGAAGCAAGTTTGAGCGTGCCGTCTTTCCGCGTCGGTTACACAATTACTACTGACAAGCTGGACACACTCTACAAACAAATTAAGTCGAAAGGCGTCACGATGACGGCTATGCTGGCGAAAGCAGTAGCAGTAACTTTACAAAAACATCCTCTGCTGAATGCTTGTTATGTGGAGTCGGGAATTCAACACCGCGCTGATATTAATGTGGCGGTAGCGGTGGCGATGGACGGCGGCGGTTTGATTACGCCGGTGCTGCAAAATGCCGATCGCCTCGATATTTATTCGCTCTCCCGCACTTGGAAGGATTTAGTCGATCGCGCCCGCACCAAGCAGTTGAAGCCTGATGAATACAGCACGGGAACTTTTACTCTTTCCAATTTGGGAATGTTTGGAGTAGACAAGTTTGACGCGATTTTGCCGCCGAATCAAGGCTCGATTTTGGCGATCGGCTCTTCGCGGCAGCAAATAGTAGCAAACGAGGAAGGCTTGATCGGAGTGAAGCGCCAAATGCAGGTGAATATTACTTGCGACCACCGGATTATTTACGGTGCTGACGCTGCATCTTTTTTGCAAGATTTAGCGAAATTGATTGAGACCAATCCTCAATCTTTGACGCTGTGAACGAACCTGACGGTCAACTGAGTACAGTTAGACCGCAGGCTTCTTTTTCCTTTTTTGCAAAGGCTTTTTTGAGTGACGCAGTTCCCTCGCCACTTTCGTAACTTAAGCCAATCTTTTTGATAAGTTTGGCTGAGTTTTCATATCGATCCAAAGATTCTCCGCAGTGACAATAATGCCATCGCTCCGATAATTCTTTAGGGAGTTTGTTGAGGCAATTCCAGCAATGTTGAGAAGTTCCTTTCGGGTCAACAAATAAAATGCTTTTACCCAATTTCCAGGCAACGTATTTGAGGACAGCAGCGAATTGACCATGAGCAGCATCAAGCATTGATTTACTCAAACCACTTTTAGCTGATTGGCCATTCGCCAAATAAACCAAATTGCCATTTTCAATATCTGTCTTAGGCTTAGCACGCCTGGTCAGATTCTTGATACTCAGGTCTTCAACAACTAAAATATCACATTTACTAAGTAACTCATGTGCTATTTTAAACTGAAAATCCAGTCTAGCCCTAGCTATGGACTGGTGAAGCTTGGAAATCTTGTCCTTGATAATCTTCCAAGGCTTAGAACCCTTAACTCTATTAGCTAGCTTCGCTTGAAGTCTTGCTAATTTCTCAGCCGACTTCCTCAAAAATCTAGGATTTTCAACTCTTTCACCATTGGAAAGGTAAACGTAATTAGTGATTCCTAAGTCAATACCAAGAGTGTTTTCGTCAGTCGGTTGAATTTCTGCAACCGTTACGGGAACCGTTTTATCTTCTAGCGTCAGGGAAATATACCACCCATCCGCTTCTGGGATAACTGTTCCTGTCTTAACCTTGAATCCTGTTGGTATTGGACGATGGAAAACTATCGGTACTTGACCTATTTTCGCGAGGTTAATACAAATCCTATTTTGCTCATCCTTAATAATATCTAAATTGTCTAATTGAGGATAAGTGAAAGATTTGTAGTAGTGAAACCCCTTGAACTTCGGCTTACCTCTACGATTTCCATTTTTGTCGGGCGTGGTAAAATTCGAAAATGAAGTTTCCACTCTATTTACTACATCTTGCAAGACCTGAGAGTCCAACACTTTGTAATCAGGAAATAGTTTTTTTGTGTTTTTCAGATCGGCTAGCTGTATGGTTTGCCACTGCACATAACCGCCTTCAATATTCGAGAAAATATCACCTTTCCTAGTTAAAGGATTGCCTGACTCATCCTTCTTCCTGCCATCTCTAGTTTGCACCCTGGTTAGGGGAATATTTTGATAAATCTCCTCAACAGGAACTATAGAAACAATTAAAGGGCAGGCGTTGATAGGTGTTCTCGTGGATTCCCACCATCTAAACCTTTCACCCAGACGGTAGTTATATTGCCGACGACAGAGTTCTAGATGAGCCACAATCGTTGTTAGTTGGGCTTTTGTGGGCTTGAGGCGGTATTTGTATGTGAGTTGCATTAGAAACTTCCTTTGTTCGACCTTGGCACAGTATAATTGGTGTATGCCAAAAATGCAACACCGACAAGAAAAAATATGAAAAACGACTTTGTGTCAAACGCTCGCTCGGTTTCAGACCTCAAAGCTCATTTAGTTCTGTGTACCAAATATAGACGTAAGGTGTTCAATGCTGAAATGCTAGCCAGACTTAATGAAGTATTTGCCGACCTGAGTGAAAAATGGTCGTGCAAGCTCATAGAATTTAATGGTGAAGAAGACCATATCCACTTCCTGTTTCAGTATTATCCGCAGATGGATTTGTCAAAATTTGTAAATAATATCAAGTCTGTGGCAAGCCGCCGACTCAGAAGCGAATTTCCTGAAAGGGTGCATGAGTTTTATCACAAAGAAGTTCTGTGGAGTAGCTCTTATTTCATAGCATCTTGTGGGGGTGTTACTATTTCAACGCTTAGAAGGTACATTGAAAATCAAGATGCTCCCGAAGTCTAATTGTCGGTTTCCGTCCGCGACAACCGACGCGCCTTTCATCCCTGCGGTGATTTATTCGGGGTACTTCGCGCTAGCGCTCAGATGTATCCCCTTTAAATACACGCCTGGGACTTCCCGGCTGTTAGTTAAACTGAATATGGGCGGTCCACACGCTCCTGCCAGCATTTCTTAATTCGACCAATCCGATTTACCTTCAGCGGTGGCAGCACTGTCTTAAAATCTAAAATCTAAAATCTACAATCTAAAATCTACAATCGAATGACAATAATTTTAACCAACGACGACGGCATAGACGCTCCGGGGATTCAGGCACTTTTGCAGGCTGTCAGCGGCAAAACAATTATGGTGGCTCCGCAGGGGCAGTTGTCGGGCTGCGGGCATCAAGTGACGGCTCACAGTCCGATTCATGTCGATCGGCGATCGTCCTTTGAATATGCTGTAGGGGGAACACCGGCCGATTGCGTACGCATCGCTCTTCATCACGTTTGTGCGAAGCCGGATTTGGTGCTTTCGGGTATTAACGCGGGTGGCAATTTGGGCGTTGACGTGTACATTTCGGGTACGGTTGCGGCTGTGCGTGAAGCAGCCATGCACGGTATTCCGGGCATCGCAATTTCCCACCGGATTAAAAGGCCGCTGGAAATAGACTGGGATGTCGCTACTCGCTGGACATCGCGGGTGTTGGCGGATTTACTGAACCGGGAACCAAAGTCTGGATGTTTCTGGAATGTGAATTTGCCGCATTTAGCGCCGGGAAGTGCGGAACCGGAAATTGTGTTTTGCCGGCCTTCGACACAGCCGCTGCCGGTGGTGTACCGGATGGAGGGAGAATACTTTTATTATGCGGGAGAGTATGGCTCGCGCGATCGGGCGGCGGGGACTGATGTTGACGTGTGTTTTGAGGGTAATATTGCGGTGACAGAGATATCGCTGTGATAGATTTGGGTGATCGAACTATATTTTTTGGGCACGAAAATCTAAATAGACGATGTTAAATTCGATCGGCAACGGAACGTTTCATATTCATAGCTAAAAACAGAGTTCATTAGACCTCTTGCGAAAGTCTCAGGCGATCTCTAATTTAGTCTTTAAAGAAAGTTCATAATTATAAATACCAGCGATCAAATTAAATCTTAATCCGAAGCGCCTTCTTCGATTCCGATATCTTGATGAAAGTATTCTAA
>NZ_JANMZH010000671.1:0-3091 GCF_031383065.1 Microcoleus sp. OTE_8_concoct_300
TCCCGCCCGTCCAAAAAGGACGGGCGGGACGCCCATCCCACAATAACAATTAAAATTGTAAGTTATTTAATTCGCGATCCTAAGAATCCCTTCGCCATGACTCGGAAGTCAATATCTTCAACGAAGATGGTGTCAGCCAGATCGCACAATTTGTGAGCCAGTTTGAACTGATAGTCTTTACGCTTGAATGCGATATGATTGTGCTGCTTTTCTAGTTTGATTCGGGCTTTTTCGTAGTTCTTAGAACGCTTCTTTTTTTCGGACAGTCTGCGTTGTAGCACTTTCAACCGACGATGCATATCCTTGAAAAATTTGTGTCCTGGTTCTACGAACCCATCACTGGTTACTAAAAATTTATCCAATCCGACATCTATTCCAATGAAATGACCGTGCGGTATTGGGTCTGGAATAGAGATATCAGATTGGATGCTGACTACAGCAAACCACCCCATTGCCTTTTTGAAAATTCTGACTTGCTTAACTGCAAAACCTTCTGGTATGGGTCGGTGCAAGTTGATTTGAACTTTTCCTAGTTTAGGTAGCTTTATTTGCCAACCTGTAATTGGATTACTGGAAAACTGAGGGAACAGTATAGACTTCATTTGTCCATACTTCTTGAACCTCGGAAAACCATAACCCCTATTTTGAAAAAAGTCCCAAGCGTCATGCAACCTTCTAATGGTTGTTTGCAATACCTGAGAAGGTACTGCTGCTAACCTTGGGAACTCTTTTTTGGCTTTGGGCAAGCTGTTTTGCTGTTGCTGATATCCAGGAAAGGGATAGTCAGCACTCATGATATACTCCGATTCCAAACTACATCTATCTACTGGACACTTCCTAGAAGCAATCCAGTCCTTTAGTTCCCTGAGTGCGTAGTTATATACAACTCTACAAGTTTCGAGCCATTCTGACAGTAGCTCGACTTGCTTTTTGTCGGGATATAGGCGGTAACTGTAGTTGAGAGTAATCATAGAAAAAATATTACCACAATCCATAAATATGGTAATTGCTAATTTTACCGGAGTTGACCGGATAAAATTAGCCTGGGGGATGTCCATGTATCCCACGCCTCCCGTTCCGGCTAGGACGTGGGACTTATAGCCTCCCCCAGACCCCACCGTAAGTTAAAATAATCGCACAGCCAAATCTTTGGTAGAGGGATATAAAGATTTTTTACAGAAGCGAGACAAATTGTTTACAATTCATCTACCAATGCCATAGCACATTAGCCTTCAAGGAATTCGATCGTGCAGCGAAAAAGTCATGCAATTATTATTGGCGGCAGTTTAGCAGGACTGTTGGCCTCTAGAGTATTAGCAAAACACTTCGATCGAGTAAGTATTGTTGAAGGAGATTTTTTCCCAGAAAAACCCGCACCTCGCCCCGGGATTCCTCAATCCCGTCACCTTCACCTGTTTTTAAATCGGGGAAAAATGATCCTAGAAGAGTTTTTTCCCGGCTTGGAAAAGGAACTCGTAGCTGCTGGTGCTCCTAGTGTAGATCCGAGGTCGATCGGGTGGTTTAGTCCGGCGGGTTGGGCCCCGCAATTTAGCCCGGATCTAAATGATTTAATTATCTTCAGTCGGGATTTACTTGATTGGCAAATTCGCCGCAGGTTGGCTGAAAATACGAAGGTGCATTTCCTCGAAGGAGGCACAGTAACGGGGTTGCTGACGAATGCCTCGCGCGCGGAGGTTACTGGCGTGTCGGTGCGTTTTTGCGATCGCCACAACCGGACTAACATCCATACAGAGAATTTGAATGCAGATTTGGTAGTCGATGCGAGTGGCAAAGTTTCCAAAACACCTCAATGGTTGAAAAGTTTGGGCTATGAACCTCCGCAAGAAACCGCTATCAATGCTTTTGTCGGCTATGCCAGTCGCATCTATAAATGCAGCGGTAAATTGTCAGACACAGCGCCAGTATTTGTGTCAATAGGACCGCCAGTGCGCACCCGCGGCGGTGCAATTTTCCCGATCGAAGGCAATCGCTGGCTGGTGAGTCTCAACGGGGGCGATCGCGATTATCCCCCTGCAGACGAAGCAGGTTTTCTAGAATTTGTCCGCACTCTGCCAACCCCGACAATTTATGATGCAATTAAAGACGCAGAAGCAATAACACCTATTTATAGTTATCGAGGTACAGAAAATCGTTGGCGCCACTACGAGCGCCTGCCTCGTTATCCTGAAAACTTAATAATTATCGGTCATGCAGTTTGCACTTTTAACCCGATATACGGACACGGAATGACGGTTGCGGCACTGGATGTTCAGATGCTAGATGAATGCCTCCAAAAGCAGCGGCAGCGCTATCGGGAAGGCAATTTAAAAGGTTTCTCTCGACAATTTCAACAAAAATTAGCAAAATTACATACAATTCCTTGGATATTTGCCATCAGTCAGGATTCCCGCTATCCGGGAAGTGAAGGTGCAAAACTAAACCTCCCTACGCGGCTGACAATTGATTACATGGATTTGGTGTTAAAAGTGCTGGTCTCAGATGCTAAAGTTTGTCAAGCATTTGTGGAAGTTGTGCACATGATTGAGTCGCCTGCTGTACTTTTTCATCCCAGTATTGCGGTTAAGGCGATCGGGCAATTAGTCACCCGAAGGCAGAAGGCATTCGGAAAAGCGCAGAATTAATAGACTTCTTGCAAAAATAAATAGGACGGGCTCTTCGGCCCATCCCACAATAAAAAATAACTGTTGTGGGATGGGCCCCAGAGCCCGTCCCATCAATTGATGAAAAGGATTTTTGCAAGAGGTCTAATAGAAAGAGATTACACCGAATCAGCTTATTTTTTCCAATTCTATAGTCCTGGACGCATGGGGACCAAGAAACTGATTTTTTTTTACGAAAAGACGCATCGCAGGCCGCACACGGGCGTAAAAAACCCGGTTTCGAGAAGTCGGAGTGTGTCCATAACGGGTGATATTATGTCCGCTATAACCTGCACGATCAAATTGGTTTGTAGTGAAGAATGAAGTCCTCACTACTTGCCTTGTAACGGTTATTTTAGGAATGAGAATTAAATAACTTCCACAAGTTTGTGGGATGGGCGTCCCGCCCGTCCAAAAAGGACGGGCGGGAC
>NZ_JANMZH010000674.1:0-38870 GCF_031383065.1 Microcoleus sp. OTE_8_concoct_300
TTGACATCCACCCCGGCGTAAACGCACGGGGATTCCTAAGACTCACGACTTAGGTTTCTGCTTCCGTCCCCTAGGGGATTTCGCACCAGCCTTAACAGATTTACTCTGTTCTGGTCTTACGGTCGCTCCACAGACTGACACGGCAAGCCCTGCCGCCAAAATATTTTTTGCCGCATTAATATCTCGGTCATGGTGAGTGTCGCAATTAGGACAATCCCATTCCCGGATATTTAACGGCATCTTGTCAACGATGTGTCCGCAATTGCCACACCGTTTAGAACTCGGAAACCAGCGATCAATCTTAATTAAAGTACGGCTGTACCACTTACACTTGTATTCAAGTTGTCCGACTAATTCCCCCCAACTTGCATCACTTATAGCTAGGGCAAGTTTGGGATTTTTAACCATATTTTTCACAGCTAAGTCTTCTACGGCGATGGTTTGGTTTTCACACACCAACCGCGTTGTTAACTTGTGAAGACTATCTTTCCTTGCATCAGTGATTTCTTGATGCACTTTCGCTACTTTAAGCCGTGCTTTGTGACGGTTGTTTGACCATTTTTGCTTGCGACTTAAAGATTTTTGCGCTCTTCTAAGTTTGCGATATTTTGCCTTGAATCCTTTGGGATTGGCAATCTTTTCGCCAGTGCTTAGAGTGAGCAAGCTTGTAACTCCCAGGTCGATACCAACTTGACTGCCTGACTGAGGTAATGCTTCAATTTCAACATTCACCAACAGAGAAACTGACCACCTACCTGATGGTGCAAGCTTCACGCTTAAGGTTGATGGTGTTGCACCATCAGGTAGTGTCCGGCTCCAGCGAATTGGTAACGCTTGTGTGCTTTTTGCTAGGTAGACTTGTCCATCTCTGAACTTAAATGCTGACTTGGTAAATTCTGCACTACCACCATTGCGTTTCTTTTTGAAGTTAGGATATTTTGCCCGCCCATCAAAAAAGTTGGTATAAGCCGTTTGTAAATGTCTCAAACATTGCTGCAATGGCACACAGCTAACTTCCGACAGAAAATTCAACTCTTCTGTTTTCTTCCATTCGGTTAACATTGAAGAAGTCTCAGCATAGCCTACCCGTTTCTGTTCTTCGTACCAAGCTTCAGTTCTTGTGGCTAAAGCACGGTTGTAGACCAAACGAACACAACCCAAAGTACGTCGCAACAAACTTTCTTGTTCCGGCGTTGGGTAGAATCGATAGCTGAAGGCTTTTAGTGTCATACTTATTTTAAGTACACCATTTCACATACTAGCACGTCTTGGGTGAAATGGTAGGTATTAACAAAAATTCATGTAAAGCCGTCCTAGAAGGACGGGGTTTCAAACCCAAATTTCTGATGAAAGTAGCACAGTTAGTAAAAGTATGGATCAATCTTTCCTACGGCTACTTTAGCCCGTATTCCCCATATAGGAAAAACTGTAATGCCCTCGATCTCCTCCTCGCTGCAAACGCTGAGGACTGCTTTTTTTTAATCTGTCCTGACACGCCATCCGCCAAAAACCAGGTTTCAACAATTGTCACTGCAACGATGGTTCATCAGAGGGTCTGGTTTGACAAAGCCTTCATGCACCTGCGGGCCCAAAACGCGGCACTGCGGTTGATACCTTCGGCTTAGTGCTGTGGTGGTCACAGCAGCAAGTGTTCCTGAAGGTGAAGCGAGTACACAACTTCTCCCGGCCGTCTACCAGATGGGACAAAGGGTTTCACGGCTGTATTTGATCTGGGTCTTCCGCCACTTTTGCCATAAAGTTTCGAGGGCGATCGCCCGTCTGTTTCTTGGCAGCATCCTTGAACGTCGATTTAACGGTTTCAGTCAATATCATTTCTAGCATCCCAATCACAGAGGTCAGAACCGGTCATGTCCGAAAATTTGTTTCCTAGCCTTTTAGGATAACTGGGCTTATATTTAATTGCAAGTCCCTTATGCCGTCAGTTAAAGCAGCCCGCACAATTAATTGTGTGGGATGTTGGTTAACTTGGGCCTAAATTCCTTGATTATTACTAACAATCAGAGTGCAGCCTTTTTCTCTAACGGGATTGAGCGGGGGATCACCTGCCGCCCAATCGCTGTGTTCGCCAAACAAAGGCAGTCCGGAACAATAAGTTTCATGGCATCTATCTAAGGGTATCTATATTGCGATTAATTTAACCGGAAATGCAGATATTTTACTAAAGTGCGAGGGTCTTCGATCGTCCTCTGGGTTGATGTAAGTGGCGGGCGAAATTTGTTTTAATAAATGTAAAGTTAGAGTTGAAGGAACAATTTCAATGCGTAAGTTAAACATAGGTCTATCTGACGAGCAGCGTGCAGGCGTTATCGAACTATTGAATCACGACCTGGCAGATGCTTATCTCCTGTTAATCAAAACCAAAAAGTATCACTGGGATGTAGTGGGCCCGCAGTTTAGATCGCTCCACCAGTTGTGGGAAGAACACTATCAGGCGTTAACACTAAATATCGATGCTATGGCCGAACGGGTGAGAACTTTAGGTGGCTATCCAATTGGTACTGCTGAGGGTTTTCTGAAGTATGGCTCGATTAAAGAACATATTGGCGATTTGCCTTTGGCTACGGAAATGGTCTCGCGTTTAGTTGATGACCACGAACTGATTATTCGCAATCTCCGCCAACACGTCGAACAGTGCGGTGAAGAGTTTAAGGATGACGGAACCGCAGACTTTTTGACTGGTTTGATGGAACAGCATGAACAAATGGCTTGGATGTTGCGATCGTTTATTGAAGGGGAATCCCTTTCGCCAGACGGCCAGCAGCCACAAGCTCAAACTCCTACAGCTTCTCACGCTTAGAGAGCAACACTTAATTGGCAAATAGTTATCCTTACTTACCTATAGTTATTTACTTTAGGTAAGTTGACTATAGCAATCCTAAATGAGTCGTAAATTTTTTACCCCACCCCAGCCCTCCCCGCGAGTTCGGGGAGGGAGTAAGAAATTCACAAATGATTTAGGATCGCTATATTGATCATACTGCGTGTGATCCATACTTAAGAATCTTTGGCGATCGGGGGATAGCCTACTTACCTTGAGATTAGCCGTCTACCCAATAGCGTAGGAAAGTAAACACCACTTATCTTATATAAGCCTAAGGCGAAGAAAGATAAGTTTGGATAGGTTTTACGAAGCCGATTAGGTAGACGGAACAAGGAAGAATGGAAGTCGGAAGAAGGAAGAATGGAAAATTTAGATTTTTTTATTTAACCCTGTTTCCTGATTGTCGATCGAGCAACCAGACATAATTAAACGCCCTCTAGCTTCCTCAAAAACCCGGTTTATTCAAAAAACCGGGTTTTTCAATGTTTGGTTTATTTAGATTGTCGATCGACTAAACTGTTGAATCGCATTCTTTCGTATACCTGCGACGGCAGTATGGTGTGAACTTTGGTTCGCGTCTCAATGCTAGCAAGTGTCGTCCCTTCACCCGATTCTGATGCTTGTTGTAACTCTAACGCTGATTCAGTTGGCGCTAGAACTATTATTTTTAATATACTTTCTATTGATAGCAAATACAAATTGTGGCGCAAAAGTGCCATTAATAAATCTTCTTTGAAAGCTCGATACAGCCAAGATAATGTACTCCGGTGATTGCCGCTGCGGTTGCTTTTAACAGCTAAGTAAATGTAAAAATTGCTGCTAGACCAGCGATAAATGCTGCTGGGAATTTCGGGATGTTGCTGCCGGACATCTGCCATAATTAAAGAGTGAGATTTTGCCATTGCTGCATAGTTGCTAGACATACTGCTGATAATCTGCCGATAGCCAACTAAGTATTCTGGCACTACTTTAAATTGATAATGTTCGGCTATGCGGAGGTGAAGTTCCCAGTCTTCGCAGCCTTGAGCGTTTTCTAGTTTAAGTTTGCAGTTGTAACCGCCGACTTTTGCAAAACAAACGCGGCGGATTAGAGATGAGCTGGCATTCCCTATAAAATATTTATAAACTAATGCTGTGTAAACTTCTCCTTCGATCGTGGAGTTGTAAAATCCACCTGTGAGTAAGTCTTTTTCATTTATATCAACTGACCAGGAATAGACGACTCCGACAGATGGTGCTGAGGAAGTCAGGCATTTCACTTGTTTTTCTAGGTTTTGCGGATACCAAATATCGTCGGCATCGATGGGAGCAATATATTCGCCTTTTGATTTTTCAATTGCTAGGTTGCGAGCGGCGGCGACGCCGGCATTGGACTGCTGCAATAAGCTGACTCGGCTATCTTTTTGAGTAAAAGATTTTACGATTTCGGCTGTTGTATCTGTAGAGCCGTCGTCAACTACTAAAACTTCTATGTTTTGATAAGTTTGAAATAAGACAGTTTCTAATGTTTTAGCAATAAATTTTTTAGCGTTGTAAGCTGGTATGATGACTGAAACTAATGGCTGATTTAAATTGTTTGGGGAGGTGTTCATGTAATATAAAAACTTGTTTATGTAAAAGTTTTGGCTCAAAGGGAGCTAGCTAAGGGTATGTTAGCAAATTACGAAAGCTCGATCGTACACCCTCGGAAATTTTAAGATGTATATTTTATATATATTGCCAAAAATCATAAAATGTGCATTGACACTGCCGTCGGGATACAGACTTGGTGCAGGAGTCACTCGCGGATGAGCTCTGTAAAATAAACTGTACCGGGCAAGCCCTGACAGCAGACGGATTTCCGTGTAAAGTATGTTGTATTTTATACTGTATACGTACTATAAAGTCAAAATCTTGTGCGGTGAAACACAGCACAAAAAGGCTGCTGGGGCTTTTTGTAAGGTTTACAAAAACGATGATATATTTAAAGATTTAATAAAGCTGTTGTATGGTTCAGGTCAGTCTCAGCAAGATATGGCGTAGAATACAGCCATGAAGGGGAAAAAATGCAATCGAGAATACCAGGAAAAAATATAGTTGAATACAAACAGAAATCGAGTTATAAATAAAAAAGTAGAGCTGATTTTACCCTTCGTAAAGTAGCACCAATAAATCTCAAGCAAATTTTGGCCCCTGCAATTTAAACAATTTAGGTGATGATTTCTACCGCCGACCCCACTGTATCCGTCATTATCCCAGTTCACAACGGGGGCGCTTTCTTCCGCACCTGTTTGTCAAAACTGGCTCAAGCTGTGCCCAGACCGATGGAGATTATTGTAGTAGCAGATGGCGAAAGCGACGGTTCCTGGCGCCTGGCCAAGGAATTCGGCGCCAAATTAATCAGAATTCCTGAGTCCGGGGGCCCAGCCCGAGCGAGAAATTTGGGAGCGCAAGCTGCGAAGGGAGATATTCTGTTTTTTGTGGATGCTGACGTAGCTGTTTGTCCAGAAGCTGTGGGCTATGCGATCTCGGTGTTCAAAAATAATCCCTACTTAGCTGCTTTCATCGGATCTTACGACGATGCTCCTGGAGATCCGGATTTTCTATCGCAGTACAGGAACTTGCTGCACCACTATGTACACCAAACAGCTAACGAAGAAGCTTCGACTTTTTGGGGAGCTTGCGGAGTGATTCGCCGGGAAATTTTTTTGCAGATGGGTGGTTTTAATGAGAATTACCGCGAACCTTCGATCGAAGATATTGAGCTCGGCTACCGTTTGAAACAAGCAGGTTATAACATTCGGCTGTGTAAAACATTGCAGGTGAAGCATTTAAAACGGTGGAAACCGATGGGGATGGTGAAAGCTGACTTTTTCTACCGAGCGCTGCCTTGGACAGAACTGATTTGGCGCGATCGTAAATTGAATAACGACCTCAACTTGCAAGTTTCAAACCGCATCAGCGTGATTTTAACTTATGCAGTGCTGCTGGCAGTTTTGGGGACGTGCTGGTCCGTGAGCTGTCTGCTACTGGCTGGGTTGCTGGCAATACCCCTGGTAGCAATTAATGCACCGCTTTACCAATTTTTTTACCGTAAACACGGTATCGTATTTGCCCTGAAAACAATTCCTTGGCACTGGCTTTTCTACTTTTATAGCGGACTGGCATTTGCGATCGGCACAGGTCGCCACTTATTATACCGAAAAAAGCCCTTGACGGGAACAGTTAGCTTGCCGGTATCCGCTCAATAAATCAAGACAAATTATCCTTCAACATCACGTCAATCGATAGTTTGTCAGGGTATTCACGGGTGCATCTATCCATTTTAGAAGTGATAAATCATTGTATGGTTCGAGAAAAAAGCTGGAGGTAAGCTGAGTGAAACATTATTCTGTTGCGATCGTCGGTGCAGGCCCTGCGGGTTTGACTGCTGCCTACGAGCTAGTCAAGCAAGGGATCATCCCTGTTGTACTCGAAAAAGGTGATAAAGTTGGGGGAATAGCTCGCACAGAAACCTACAAAGGCTATCGTTTCGACATTGGCGGTCACCGCTTTTATACTAAAGTTGAAGCCGTGCAGCGGTTGTGGCAAGAGGTACTGGGAAATGAGTTTATTAAAGTCCCGCGATTGTCACGAATTTTTTATAGAGGTAAATTTTTTAACTATCCGATCAGTGCTTTCAATACTCTGTTTAATTTGGGGATAATTGAAAGTACGCTCATTATTTTGAGCTATATGAAAGTTAGAATATGGCCGCTTCGGGAAGAAAAAACTTTTGAACAGTGGGTGATAAATCGTTTTGGCGAACGCTTGTACAAAACATTTTTTAAGACTTACACTGAAAAAGTTTGGGGGATTCCCTGTTCGGAAATTCAAGCAGATTGGGCGGCGCAGCGGATTAAAGGACTGTCGCTGACGACAGCAATTATTAATGCTTTGTTTGGTAGCAACGACACTAAAACATTAATCAAAGAGTTTGACTATCCGGCTTTGGGGCCGGGGATGATGTGGGAAAAGTTCGCGGAAGCTGTGGAGAATAAAGACGGCAAAGTTTATCTGGATACTAAAGTTATTAGCTTGGAGCGTGAAGGTAATAAAATTAAAAGTATTACTGCTGAGCAGAATGGAGAATTAGTTCAATATTCGGCGGATAATTTCATTACGAGTATGCCGATATCGGCGCTGGTAGCAAGAATGAAACCGCAGCCGCCAGAAGAGGTGCTGCACGCCGCGCGATCGCTCAAATATCGAGATTTTTTGATTGTAGCGCTGATTGTTGATCGCAAGGATTTGTTTCCTGATAACTGGATTTACATTCACTCCCCCGAAGTCAAAGTTGGACGAATTCAAAACTTTAAAAATTGGAGCGCCGCTTTAGTTCCAGACGCCAGCAAAAGTTGTTTAGGAATGGAATATTTCTGTAGCGTAGGCGACGAGATTTGGGAAATGTCGGACGCGGAACTTGTCGAATTAGCAACTCGCGAGTTGGTTGGTTTGGGGTTAGCAACAACTGCTGATGTGGAAGATGGAGTTGTCATACGGCAACCGAAAGCTTATCCAGTCTATGATGCGGAATATCGAGGACACTTGCGGGTACTTGAAGGTTTTTTGAAGGGTATTGACAATTTGCAAACGATCGGGCGCAACGGTATGCACCGCTACAATAACCAAGACCATTCTATGCTGACGGGAATGCTGGCAGTGAGAAATATTCTTGGCGAAAAGCACGATTTGTGGGATGTGAATACTGAGCGATCGTACTATGAAGATTTTAGTGTCGATCGCTCAAAGGACAAAAAGGACTCGGATTTGATTTCGCAGTCAATATAGCCAGCCGAAATAGGGATTGCCATGAAAAAAGCGAACCTGCCAAACTTAATCGGCTTCGCAGCAAGCATCTTCGTGCTCCTGCTTTCAGTGCAGTGGTTTGTCCCTATCCAACTCGACTTAATCGAAGCGATAGCTGCGATCGCTTCTGCTTGGAGCGTTTGGCTGCTTGCTAAAAACAATCCCCTAGGCTGGTGGATCGGCTTAATCGGAGTTATCGCCTACGCTGCGGTGTTTTATAAAGTTAAACTTTACGGCGAAGTTGCGATTCAATTCTTCTATTTAATCACGAGCTTGCAAGCAATTTATATTTGGCTGCGCGGCGGCGAAAATAGCACAGAAAAACCTGTATGTCGCATAAACCAACGCTGGCTCATCCTCACGGCAGTCTTAGTTACAGTTGGTGTATTTGGCTTGCGAACAGTATTAGTATCTTTGGGCGGTGCAGCACCCTTTTGGGACGCCCTGACCACCATCTTAAGCGCGATCGCCCAGTTATACCTGATGGAACGCTATCTCGAAAGCTGGTATTTGTGGATTGTTGCAGACACGATTTACGTTCCCTTGTATGCCTCGCGCGGGCTATATCTGACGAGTATTTTGTACGCGATATTTTGGTTAATGGCGATTTACGGACTGCAAAATTTTTAGCGGATTTACTCGGAACAAAAGTTAAAACAGCAGCAATCTTTATGATACTCGGTGTTACTGTAGGCAAATTTTACCCCTTCCACAAAGGACACGACTACTTAATTCGAGAAGCTAAAAAAAAGGTTGACCGTTTAATCGTTCTCGCCGCCTGCAAAACAAATCAAGCAGTTGCAGGAAGCGTTAGAGCCGAATGGATTCGGTTTTTGCATCCCGACGCAGAAGTTATCGAAGTGCTCGACGATTTGCCCGAAGCCCCCGAACCTTGGGCTCAGAGGACTCTTGAGGTGCTTTCCGGGCGAAAACCGGATATCGCTTTTACTTCAGAAGATTACGGCGAACCTTGGGCAAAACTGATGGGAGCTCAACACTTTGCAGTCGATCGCGAACGGCTCAAATTCCCGATTTCTGGTACGCAATTGCGATCGCACTTAGCCGAATACTGGCAAATGCTGACTCCCCCAGCTAAAGCCTACTTTGCCAAACGAGTCTGCGTGCTGGGTGTAGAATCGAGCGGCACAACTACCCTAGCGCGATCGCTCGCACAGCACTATCAAACTGCTTGGGTTCCCGAATACGGCAGGTGTTACTGGGAAGGTAGGCAATATTCGCCCGATCCTGAAATTTGGGACAGCTATGAATTTGTAGAAATTGCCAAGAAACAAGCTGCTATAGAAGACGATCTTGCTACTCGCGCTAACAAAGTCATTATCTGCGATACAGACCCTTTAGCTACTTGTATTTGGCACCAACGTTACGTTGGTTCGGAACACCCGATGGTCGAGCAAATTGCAGACAGCCGCCGCTACGATTTGTATATTTTGACTCAGCCGGATTTCGGGTTTGTTCAGGATGGAACGCGAGAAAGCGAACATTTACGGATGACTATGCACCAGTGGTTTGTTGAGATTCTTCAGAAGAAAGGAAAGCAGTATATTACTGTGGGAGGAACGCACGAGTTGCGAATGTCGGAGGCTCTACGGGCGATCGATTCAGTGTTGGTGTTTGAAGCGTTAAAGGAGCTAGAGAATTAGGAATAAGTGGAGTGCGAGCGCGCACCTTTTATTTGCGGGCGATCGCTCTTTTGAAATATCTCTTGCTTCTCTAGATATCTATTAGAATAGTCGAACTAGGTGGTTAAAAGGATTGCAGGGAAACGATTCATGAAACTCACGGATTTGCCCCAAGATGTTCTCGATGATTTATGTCAGGATCGACAGTGGCGATTAGATATCGATCCAGGATTTGACAGCAAACACGAATTTTGGATGGCGTGGCACCATTTTCTCAAGTTACCGGAGGAATCCTACTTTGAGATCGCCGAAGATAGTCTGGCAGATTTTCTCACAGTTGAAGAGTATAACCTGCTGCTGCCAGTGCCGCGATCGCACCATGCCAGCATCCATCCCCTTCGATTGATTCCGAGTGCTGACCAACAGACACTCACCCTGTTTCTTCAGGACTCTTACCATCGTGATTGGTTCACAAAGCCCAGCGATGCCCGTTATGGATTTCTGGCGATTTGCGATCGCTACCAGAAGTTTGGTTGCGATTTCTATCTTGCCAGCTATTATCATTTTGCTTACCTAGTCGGAAAGGATTACGAAGTGGCTGTAGCGATTCTTACTCAAAAATTAGGTCAGCTACCGTAGTTGATGTCCGATTGAATGATATCGATTAAGGGCGTTGCTGGATTGAGGTAAGCTGTTCGGGATTTAAATTGTATGTCAAAAAATAATAAAACTCTTGTGGGGTGGGCGTCCCGCCCGCCCCAAATATGCAATTTAAATGCGCGACAGCTTATGATAGAGAGCGATCGAGAGTAACAAAAAAACATCAACAGAGAATTAAAATCAATGGAATGTCCTGAATGTAAGTCAACTCATGTTTACAAAAATGGACAAAAAAAAGGCAAACAAAATTATCTTTGTGTTAACTGTAGTAGGCAATTTATAGACTGTTATGAAGCTCAGAAAGGATACGTAAAAGAACTTAAACAACAATGCCTATCGATGTATGTTAATGGCATGGGATTTCCAGCGATTGAGAGAGTTACAGGCGTACATAATACAACAATTATGGCTCTTGTTAAACAAGTAGGAGAACTGCTGCCAGATTATTACACTCCAGAAACCATACCCGAAGTAGGAGAATTAGATGAACTAGAAACATTTGTTAAGTCAAAAAAAATAAAATTTGGTTGTGGACGGCAGTAAATCACTTTCAAGTAGGTATTTTAGGGTGGGTGTTGGGGGATCATAGCGCTCAGACATTTAAACCTTTATGGGATGATATCATGTCCGATCGATTGACCATAATATCCCGGCCGGGCGGGTTTTTGAGATTGGAGATTGTTGGCAGATCTTGTTGGCTCACGGGCCCCTACCTGATGAAGGGTAATCGACCGGACATGATATGAGGTAGTTAGCAAATGGAAATGCTATTTTTATGTGACTGATGGATGGAAGGTTTACCCAATGTTTATGACCGATGGAGACCACATTGTTTGCAAAACTTACATGACACGAGTTGAAGGAGAAAATACCAGACTCAGACATCCGGATAGCCCGCTTAAAAAGAAAAACTCTCTGTTATTCTCGCGTCCGAAGAAATGCTCAAACATTCAATTCGATTACTAATTCACAATTCTTTTGTTTAATAGTATTCCCGTTCCCTATTCAATTAATCATTACGATCGAGTGAGATGAAGAGCGAGCGATCGCGCTTATCATACCTTAATCCAGCAACGCCGAATAATCAATAGCGACTTTGATATTTGGATTGGTGGTTGTTGCTCTGTCCGACATCTCCTTGCTACCCAACCAGCTATAGGCGCTCTGGTTGGGTAGAAGAGGTTTACCTTCGACTACGCTTTAGTCAGCTTTGGCTTACCTGAGTGAACCATCCATCCTGCCATCAGTGTTTCAGCGTTGCTAGGACGCAATACTGTATCAACAGCCCACCATTGTACTTTAACTCGTTCGGGAGTGACGTCAATAATGTTATAACCATGAATGTCAAAGTCGCACCAGCGAATGTGGGGAAAAGCCTTCATCACCTCTTGCTCAATGGGAATAGACTCTGTGCGCGGTGCCCAACCCATTTTGTCGGCAAGGTTCTGTGAAGTCAAGCTACCAGTCACAAACTCGACAGCAATTGGTTCTTCTTTTTCGTTGAAGGCATCTGACTTTAACTCAATCGCTAGCCCAACGTGGACATCACCACTGAGTACAACAACATTTTTGATGTCATTTTCTCGCCAGTGCGACAG
Organism: Microcoleus sp. OTE_8_concoct_300; assembly: GCF_031383065.1. Classification (NCBI taxonomy): domain Bacteria; kingdom Bacillati; phylum Cyanobacteriota; class Cyanophyceae; order Oscillatoriales; family Microcoleaceae; genus Microcoleus; species Microcoleus sp. OTE_8_concoct_300. Next base: position 11,568 of record NZ_JANMZH010000674.1, read on the forward strand.
AAGTAAATCACGCTCAACAGGATAACCGTCCCATTGATCGTAATCTGGCCCAATACCGTCAACATCAATTAGCTTCAGCTTCAGCAGTGCTTGCTTAATTGTTGGTGGGAAATCTTTACTCCAAGTTGTCGCCATCACCGATGGGTTTGCCAATAACTTCCATTGAGCTTTCGATGTATCAAACTGTTCCAACAACCAAGTACGTTGTTCAACACCCAGAGCAGACCGTGCTGGGTCAAACATCGCTGGCGGTGGCACAGGCTCGTCACGACGAGTACGAGTGTCAATTAATATTAAATCGGCTAATCCACCCAGCGACACTTTACGGAAAACTCTTTGTGAATCCGAGGGTTCGGGCTTGCGTGCTGGCAACCATTCCCAACGTACTTGGAATGCGACAGCCCGACGGCTAGCCCAATCGCCATCGCGTTCTGGCTTGTGTTCGCTAGCCCCATCACGCCATGCACCATCAGCGAATTCATGATCGTCGAGGGTAGCAATTAGCGGTAGCGCTGCGTGCAGACGTTGCACGTCAGGGTCACGGCGATACTGAGCATAGCGGCGGCGGTAATCTTCAAGTGTCTTGCACTCGTGAAGCGGGTCGAAGGGGCGACCAATATCTGCCCCTGGTGTCTGGCTTGCTGGCGGCTTATTCGAGGCTTCGTAGATGTAATCGCCCAGATGTAGTACGAAGTCCAGGTCATCGCGTGCTGCAATGCGACTATAGGCGTTGAAGAAGCCAGCGTTGAATTTCGCGCAGGATACCTGTGCAAAACGCAGATTCTGAACACCGTTTGTCGGCAATGTCTTGGTTCTGCCAACGGGGGATGTCTGGCCGAGTGCCTCAAACTGGTAAAAGTATCGAGTTGCACTCTCCAAATCAACCACATCAACATTAACTGTGTAGTCTGCATCGGCTTGAGCTAAGGCTGTACCAGAAGCAATAATTTTGCTTAAGTCAGAATCGCTTGCTATTTTCCAGTTGACTTCCACTGGTTCGGGTGTAGGTGTAGTGACTCGCGTCCAAATCATAACCCGATCTTCAAGTGGATCTCCGCTGGCAACACCATGTACAAAAAGGTTATCTGTCATCTTATCCTCACATCTCTTAGTGCTTTCTTTGAGTAATTTATAGCTTACTACCTTTTACACGCCTATTTTTTCCAACTCAAGTTCTGCTGCTGCTTCTTTCATAATTTCGCTCAGGAACGTGTAAGCTTCTTCCCATGCCTTTCGCACTGGCGTAGTAAACTCTTCACCCAGTCCTTGCGCTAACGTCCACAGCAACGCTTCCCCGACAATATCGTAGTATTCAGCCTTGACACCATAGCCCCCATGGTCGCGACCCAATTTCTGGACAGAACCGATAATTTGATCGGGGTGACGCAAACTTTCGACTGCGATAGCAAGCGTAGCCATTAACTTACGTTCCTGCTCTTTCATATCCCCTTTAAATAGACGAAAAGAAGGTTCTAATTCAAACAGTCGCTGGTAGAAGAGTTCGGCAGCCTTCTCAGAAATAGGCTTGACTTTGGCAAAGGATGACTGAACCAAGTCCACCTGACTTTTAATCAACTTTTGGGTCGTTACTAACGTCCAAGTTTCTATAGCAATCCTAAATCATTATCAAAACTATAGCAATCCTAAATCATTTGTAAATCTCTAACTCCCGAGCGGGTTTGGGGAGGGTTGGGGTGGGGTAAAAAATTTACTACTCATTTAGGATTGCTATATCTTGCCAGCTATTATCATTTCGCTTACCTCCTCGGAAAGGATTACGAAGTGGCTGTAGCGATTTTTACTCAAAAATTAGGTCAGCTACCGTAGTTGAGGTCCGATTGAATGATATCGATTAAGATTAGTTTGTAGTGAGGACTTTAGTCCTTCGATCCTGCGGACTAAAGTCCTCACTACAAACCGGATCGATCGCCCTCAAGCGCTAAGCGGAGGAATTTGACCGGGCATGATATCAAATATCATCAGGTAACGGCGGCAATAATGCCTCTACTTGTACCAGTAAACTAGGCAAAACACTTGTAACAATATTCCAAATAACTTCTGGTCTCACTTGGTCATAACGGTGAACTAAAATATTGCGTAAGTTAATCGCATTTCGCCAATCAATTTCGGGATGAAACTGCTGAAACTCGATCGAAACTCTGCGATCTGCTTCGCCCAAAATCCCCAACTGCCGCTCTACGGCACTTTGCATAAAAACACTTTCCAGGTAAGTGTCGCAAGAAGCATCAGCCGTAAACTGTTGAATCCGACGGATTGCTTGCGCCATTTCCCAAAGTGAAGCACTATCCCGATCGTTCGCTGGCATAAATCACTTGATGCGTTTTCAAAATGTTCGATCGCCGATAGGGATTTTCTAACCGATTCTTTTCAACCAAATCGACACAACGGTTAAATAAATGCTCTATTTCCTCTTGCATACCCAATAAATGAGACAGGGTGAGGCGGTGCGATGGCTCGTAAGTAACTAATACATCCACATCGCTATCAGGGCGAAAATCATCCCGCAGCACCGAGCCAAACAGGGCAAACTCGACAATGTTCCAGCGCTGGCAAAATTGCGCGATCGCATCTAAAGAAACTTTTAAGCGATCGCTCACTACATATTCTAAATCCGATTGCAACTGAATCATGCGCGAGGAAACCTCCAACGAGAGCAACTAACGTCTGAGCTAAAGTGAAGCAATGGCATCGCTAACTTTCACCATGAGTGTCATCGGATCGATCGGCGAAACAGTAAGTCCGCACTTCTGGTAAAACAGCTTCGCATCTTCCGAAATAGCGTGTACGAGAATTGCCCGTATCCCTGCAATCTCAGCAGCTTGCAAAGTGCGAAGAATTGCATCCCGCAGCAAAGCGCGTCCGATGCCGGAACCTTGCCAGTTGCGATCGCAGGCAAGCCGTCCAATCACCATAACAGGAATCGGATCGGGCATATTGCGCCGGACTTCAGCCGTTGCAGCAGTTTGTGCTATTGCTCCAGTTGCAAGACAATAGTAGGCAATGACTGCTTGGCGATCGCACAAAACATAAGTCCGTGAAGCGCCCTCTGAGTCATTTTTCAGCGCGCGGCGCTTGAGCCATTCATCTAACTGAGTGTTGCCTGAATCAAAGGTCTCAATTTGATGTAACGAGTTCAGCTTTTCAGGCGGGCACAGTTGGTCTAAATCTCGATCTAATCCCACGGAGATTTTGTTTTTAGTAATGCGTTTAGCTTCTGATTTGGCGTCGGCGGTGCATCCAGCAGCGCCAAAAATTCCTTAAATTTAAGTTCATCTAACCCAAAAAAACAGCGGTCTAGAAGAACATCTTGAGCTTTTTGGTAAGCTGATTCAAGCATGAACTCCGATCGGCTCTTTCCCTGTAATTGGGCCGCGTGATCGATGAGAGCGCGTTGATTCGCCTTAGCTCGAATGTTGATTGTCACATCGCGGGTCTGGCTGGCTGATTCTTCAGATGCTGGCGGGTGCATAACAGTTACCTCTAGCTAGACACAGTAGTAATTAGAGCTAGTAGCTCTAGCATATTTATATTCTATTTTTTTGTATACACAATGTCAACACATCTACTGAAATCTTCGATCGCGGATCTAGTTAACCGCGATGGAATCGTGAACTCACGCATTGTACGGGCAGCCCCCGCCGCCCCTGAGGAGATCTGGTCTAAGTCCTGAAGTTGCCTTTCTAGGTGTGTTTTTGATAGTTGACACAAATTTTTTAAACTTGTGCTAACTCTTGACTACATACTTAAAACAGTGAAAATATGCTAAGACGCAAGCAACAAACGAACCAACCTATGAACTTTTCCCAGAAGTCAGGGGGCCAAAGTGCCACACCCCCAAAAATTAACTCAACACAGAATCTCGGCGCCGCAGGATTGCGGAAATTACTTTTTGCCGCCGGAATAGCCTCTCTGTGCGCTAGCTGTCAAAGTCCTCAAGCACCCACCGCCACAACTCCCGGAGGCAGTCCCGGAACCAGTCCCTCAGCCATTCCTCCCGCAATCAGCAGCCCCGGAGACCCAAATACTGTCAAAATTGTCTCCATGCTCCCGATGACAGGCAGCGCCTTGGGTCAATCTCAAACAATGGTCAACGGCATCCAACAAGCACTGGCCGAAACCGACTCCAAAGCTTGCGACGGCAAAATCCAAATCCAATACGAAGTTTACGATGACGCCACCGCCGCCGCCGGCAAATGGGACCCGGCCCAAGTAACGTCCAACTCCAACAAAGCCGTCGCTGACGGTTCGGTAGTTGCCGTCATCGGTCACTTTAACTCCGGGGCCGCCAAACTTTCCATTCCCGTGCTCAACCAAGCTAACATCGTCATGATCAGTCCGGCCAACACTTATCCGGGACTGACTAAACCAGGAAAAGGCGAAGCCAAAGAACCCAACGTTTATTATCCCGCAGGCACTCGCAATTTCAGCCGCGTTGTCCCCGCTGACGACCTTCAAGGAGCTGTAGCTGGCAACTGGGCGAAATCTTTGGGCGTGCAAAAAGTCTACATTCTCGACGACCAAGAACTCTACGGCAAAGGCATCGCTGATATTTTTGAAGCAACTGCTAAAAAGTTGGGAATTCAAGTCCTCGGAAGAGAGGGAATTGATGTTAAAGCTAGCGACTACAAGGCGTTAATGAATAAGATCAAAGCTTTAAATCCAGACCTGATTTACTTTGGAGGGACTACTCAAAACAATGCCGGACAAATAATTAAAGATATGAGAAATGTTGGAATGACGCCTGATGCAGTTAAATTCATGGGCCCGGACGGCATCAAAGAGCAAGCTTTAATTGACGCGGCAGGCAAAGATGCCGAAGCAGTTTACGCTACTTTTGGCGGCTTGCCTCCTCAAGGATTGACTGGTGCCGGTGCGAAGTGGTACGAAAGTTACAAGGCAAAATATAATGCTGAACCGGAAGCTTATACAGCTTACGCCTATGAAGCTGCTAAAGTTGCGATCGGCGCAATTAATAAAGTTTGCAAAAATGACCGCGGTGCTATCCGCGAAGCTGTCATGGCAACTAAAGATTTTAACGGGGTACTCGGGACTTGGAGTTTTGACCCCAACGGCGACACGAGCTTGACTACAATGTCAGGAAATGTTGTTAAAGGCGGCAAGTGGGAGTTCGTGAGCGCGCTCAAGCCGGAATAATTAGTTATTAGTCATTTGTCGGCGGTAATTAGTAGCAATGGGTACCTTACCCAATCACTTTACTAGGGTGCTCTTCGGCACACCTTAACCAATCACTTTAGTAGGGTGCTCTTCGGCGCACCTTACGAATTACCAATCACCCCAAAATTATGAAAAAATGGCAGAGTATTCTTCTATATCTAGGTGTAGCTTATATAGTTTTGTTGTTAGGGCCAATTGCCGGATTTGACTTGCCCAAAATTATTGGAGAAATAGCCAGCAATCCTGAAGTTTTTATCCAACAATTATTAGTGGGTCTTGTCAACGGCGCGCTGATTGCAATTATTGCTTTGGGTTACACTATGGTTTATGGCATTATTGAGTTAATCAATTTTGCTCACGGCGATTTGTATATGTTGGGCGCTTTTGCTTCCCTAACTGTGTTCGGGGCTTTTGGCATTCAAGATGGCGCATCTTTAGGTACTGCTATACCGGTGATGTTAGTCGCTTTAATTGTATGTTCGGTGTTTTGTGCGGGGCTTAATATTGTTGTCGAAAAGTACGCTTATCGGCCTTTGCGAAATGCTCCCCGTTTGGCTCCTTTAATTTCGGCAATTGGAGTTTCTTTTATTTTTCAAAATATGGGGCTGTTTTGGGGGGGATTGAAAGCTTTTATTCCGGTGATGGGTTCTAATTCTGCTGCTCCGAAAAGCTTTCCCGATTTGTTACCGCGAGTTGATATTCTGAAAGCTTTGGGAATTCAAACGAGTATTGTATTTACTACGAAAGATTTAATTGTGTTGGTGGTGGCGGTTGTATTGATGGTTTTGCTTCATGTGTTTGTGCAATATACTCGTCTGGGAAAGGCGATGCGGGCAACTGCTCAAAGCCGCGATGCTGCTAAAATTATGGGCATTAATGTGGATCAAATTATTGCTCTGACTTTTTTGATTGGGGGAGCTTTGGCGGGTTCGGCTGGGATTCTGGTTGGTCTGTACAACAATACTATTGTTTTTACGATGGGGTTTACGGCGGGTTTGAGGGCTTTTACGGCGGCGGTTTTGGGGGGAATTGGCAATATTGTGGGGGCGATGTTAGGAGGGGTTTTGATTGGGTTGCTGTCGTCTTTGAGCGATCAGTATTTGTCGAGCCGTTGGACTAATGCTTGGGTGTTTGGGGTTTTGGTGGTGATTTTGGCTTTTCGTCCAGGGGGTTTGTTGGGCGAAAACGTTCAGGAGAAGGTTTGAAATGGCAGGGTTGAAAAAATGGCAAAAGACATTTATCATTATAATGTAAGGGCTGCCTTAGAAAAGGATGGGTGGATAATTACAGACGATCCTTTGACTCTGCAATTTGGTTCGCGCGGTGTGTTTGTGGATTTGGGAGCTAAAAAGCTGCTAGCAGCCGAACGCGAGGGACAAAGAATTGCAGTTGAAATCAAAAGTTTTGTCGGCAAATCTCTAGTAAAAGATTGGGAAAATGCGATTGGGCAATACACTTTATATTTAAAAATACTATCGAAAAAAGAACCAGATCGAACTCTATATCTAGCAATTACTGAAGAGATTTATACCAGCTTCTTTAATGAAGATATCGTACAAGTTGTACTTGCAGACGGAGTAATAAAAATTATCGTTGTCGATACTATTCAGGAGGTTATTACCAGATGGATAAACTAGACAAATACCGCGACTTAATTTATAAAATCCTGTCGTACTATGCCAGCCTACCGTACAGATACGCCGAGATTAATAACAAAGTCATTGTCAGCGAAGACCGAAATGATTTTTTATTGATGAGTGAAGGCTGGGAGGGCCAAAGGCGACTTCACTACTGCCTCGTTCACGTTGAAATTCGCAACGGCAAACTGTGGATTCATTATGACGGTATTGAAGACGGAATTACTGATGAATTACTCGAGGGTGGCGTTCCTGAAAACTGCATTGTTTTGGCGTTTCATTCGCCGGAAGTACGCAAGCATACCGGATTTGCCATAGCCTGAAAAATCCCCTTGCAAAATATCGAGTTAACCTGCGCTATCAAATTAAATATTCCCTGGTTTTAGCCAGCCAAAAACTTCGCCTAAAGTCAACTGCATTTCCGGCATAAATTTTGGCATCGGAAGTATATCTGTTGGTTCTTGCAATGAAATCGGCTGCTGCTTTGCGGGATAGGCTAAAATGTTTTTTTCATCGGGATCGAGCAACCAACCCATCTGACAACCGGCATTCAAACAGTGCAAAATATTGTTTGTGACTTTGGTTTGGCTTTGGGCTGGGGACAAAATTTCTATTGTCCAGTCTGGGTGAGCATTAAATGTATTGGCAATTTCGCCGTCAGCGTCTAGGGGAATGCGATTCCAAACAAAAATCGCGACATCGGGAACAATAGAACGTCCGCCAAAGGTGCAGCGAAGTTCTGGTAGGGCTAGGGCAATTTGCGGTTTCTCTGCGATGTCGTTGGTGACTGTTACGAGTCTGCCTTGTAGTTTGCTGTGTTTTCCTTGTGGCCTAGGTTTTTGTACGATCGCACCTTTGATGTATTCGCTAGCGGCTGTGGTTTCTGGGAGTTGCAAAAACTCGTCGAGGGTGATAGTTTTTTCAGGTGCTTGTACCATATAGCGATCGCCCGTTTGAAGCGTGTTGCGGTAATAGTTCCAGTATATTTGAAGTTTCGTCACTTTTGGTGCAATAATCCAACTCAAAAGACTCTAAACTGTAGCTAGCCCGATCGGCAGTTTCCAGAGCCAGCGGTCGATCGAGTTGCTTGAGGTGAGGCAGAAGTTGGCACTACCCGTGTCAGTCGCATCTATAACTGCGATTCCTAGCATTTTTTCATCTAACTACTGACTGCTGACTAATAACTAATGACTGCTGACTAATGACTAATGACTGCTGACTAATGACTACTGACTACTGACTGCTGACTAATGACTAATGACTAATAACTAATGACTAATGACTAATAACTTCTTCCTATGTCAGAACAAATAATTAATGCGATCAAATCGAGCGGTATTTTAGGGGCGATCGGCTCTTTGACTGTTCTGTTATTCGGCGGTTGGAGCGGCACCGTGATCGGCTGGCTGATGGGTACGGCGATCGGCTTTATCTGTTGTCAGGATCAGAAGGTTTACAGCCCGAAAATGGGTGCGACTATCGGCAGTTTAGCTGGTTTGGGATTGGGAGTTTGGCTATTAGTTGCGAGTGTGGTAGAAGGGGTTTTGATTAGACCTTTTTCTGGTCAATCTGCTGTGGCTTTGCCGACGACGCTGCTGTACGGAATTTGCAGTTTGACGATCGCAATTTTGACAGCTACGTTAATGGGTGCTTTGCAGGGTTTGCAGGGGGAACGCCAGCGGCTGGCAACTCTTGTGACATTAGCTTTTATTCTAATTCTGTTTCCCTTTATCGACATTCAGGCTCAGACTGGCTGGATTGCTACTGTAGTACAGATTCAAATCTTTATTATGTTGGCGCTGGGTTTGAATATTACTGTGGGTTTTGCGGGTTTGTTGGATTTGGGATATGCGGCGTTTTTTGCGATCGGCGCTTACACGACAGCTTTGCTATCTTCTGGGCAGTTAAATATTACTTGGAATTTTTGGGTGGTACTGCCGATAGCCGCCGGTGTAGCTGCGATCGCGGGCGTAATCCTCGGTATTCCGACACTGCGGCTCAAAGGCGATTATTTGGCGATTGTTACCCTCGGTTTTGGCGAAATTATCCCGGTTGTCTTTAGGAATTTAACCGCGATTCGGATCGACGAACCAGTCTCGAAGATTGTTGCTGCTGTTTTGGGCAAACCCGAGTTGGTGCTGTGTCTGGTTGGGTGCGATCGACCTTTTAACCTCACCGGCGGGGAAGCGGGAATAAACCCGATCGGGCGTCCATCTCTCCCCATCGTCGGCACTTTCAGCACCGGCAACTACTTTCCCTGGTACTACCTAATTTTACTGCTAGTTGTCTTCGCTTACTTCATGATTTCGCGGCTGCGAGATTCCCGCTTGGGGAGGGCGTGGAATGCCATGCGCGAAGATGAATTAGCGGCGAGTGCGATGGGCATTAACCTGGTCAAAACCAAACTTTCGGCTTTTGCGATGGGAGCGACGTTTTCAGGCTTTGCAGGCGCGTTTTACGCCGCCTATATCAGCGCAATTTTTCCCAGCGTTTTCGATTTCTCGGTATCGGTAATCATCCTGTGTATGGTGATTTTAGGCGGTTTGGGCAATATGACCGGGGTGATTTTGGGCGCTATCATTATCATGTCTGCCGATCGACTTTATCTGCCACAATTAGCGCAAGTCCTCAAGGGTTTTCTGAATACTTTTGTACTCCCCAGGATTGCAATTCCCCAGTTGCGAGAGTTTCTGGCGACCAGTTTAGACCCGATTCAAATGCGCTTATTTCTATTCGGCTTAACTCTTGTTGTCATGATGATCGTGCGGCCGGAGGGGCTGATTCCGGATAAGATACACCAAGCTGAACTGCATTCTGATGGTGAAGCGAGCAATGAGTCTTTAGCAGATGCGAGAAGTCAATAAGTAGATAAGGACAAAAAAACATACTATTTTGTAAGCGGGTTTAGCTAAGAATCTAGGATACAAGGGAGTTTCTGATTGTAAAAATCCCCTTCCCATCTAATTCTTATGTTTATTTGTAACCAACTACTTAGTAAGGGTGCAAGATTAGCCATGAAAAATGTAACTGGTACTGCTTTTATCGTTGCGGAATTTAGAGCAGAAGAGAATGAAGAGGCAATTCCTCTTTACACTGATAATGTAGTAAAAATCTGGCTGAATGAGGAAACCAAAAAAATAGCTAGCCACATAGCTCAAAACTCTCCCGCCGCTAAAGAAATGGTTAAGTTGCGGACTAAATATTTTGATGATGTTGTGTCAAATCTAATTTTAGGAGGTTGCAAGCAAGTAGTTATTTTAGGTTCGGGTTTGGATACTCGCGCTGCTAGAATTAATGGAGAAAAAGTCACTTATTTTGAAATAGACGATCGCGCGACTCTTCAATTAAAAGAAGAAACTCTCAAAGCTAACAAAGTTACTGCAAATGTTCGCTACCTTCCCGGCGATTACGTAAAAGACGGTTTAATCCCCTTGCTGACACAGAGTGAATTTGATTTCGCTCGACAGACATATTTTTTGTGGGAAGGCAACACTACCTTGCTTGGCAAAAAAGATGTAATATTTGTATTAGAACAAATTCGCGACAATGTTCATAATTTCCGATTGTCCTTTGATTATATGTCGGAAAAGGTGATTTTGAGAACGACGGGCTACCAAGATATCAATGATTACATAGATAAATATGAAAGTATGTATGCACCGTGGATTACTGGGTTTGAAAATATTGCAACTTTGGCTGACGAACTCCATCTCAAAGTTATTGACAACTTTTCGACTGCCGATTTACACGCACAATATCGCCCTGGCCGTTCGCTAGAATCTAATCTTTTTAAGTTCTATTTTGTCTGTACGTTAAAGAATTCAGTCGGGTGCGTCAGTCCCGATATCTGACTTAACTGAGACAATTGGCTGCTGGCGCACCGCAGATCGCAGACGATCGCACTTTGTGTGTACGCTAGAAAATGTAGTAAGTAGTCGGACAAAAGTAAATAGGACTGTATTAACTTTTGTTGCAGAAAGGCACTGAGGCGATCGCTTCGGTGCGTGTCAACTGAAGGAAGTCGTGGCTCAGATCCTTTAAGAACAAATTGCCACGCCCGATTGAGCCGACTTTTCCTACGACGCAGGACAAACTATCGCGATCGAGACGTTCTTACGTTTGCCACCCAACAAGAAGGTGCTGATGGTGTTAGGATTGCTCTTAGTTAGGCGTGTATCAATGCTGTACCCTAATGCCTCCAAAAGTATTTGCCAATGTCTCAGGTAGGCTAAACTAGGAATTAACCAGCTTGACCGTCACGGCAGCAGGATTAGCCATCCTCTGTATCGTCTGGCCAAGGTCGAATCACTCCAATTATTCAAAGCTATGACTTTAGCGACAAAACAAATTATTGAAAACAGCAATGACACCGAAGAAATTAAGGGAGTTGGAGAAGAATTTGCAGCAATACAACAATCCTTAGAAAAAGCATTCCAATCTCAAGATGCTCTGGCACCAGAGGAGGGTCTTCGAGAGCTGCTGTCAATCTACGACCTTTATCTCCATATTGAATCAGAAACCAATTCTGGGGAAAGACTTAAAAGCTTAGAAGAACTTGAAAGTAGCGTCGAAGCATTTAAGATAAAGTACAAAAAATTTGCCACGAACGAAACTTTTGTTGCCCTAGAAAATGTACAAATTTGGGCTAAAATATCTAGAACGCTGATGTATGTCAAACATTCATTTACGCTTGCTGCATCTCTTGAAGACCACGAAGTAAAGCAACTAGCATTGTTTTACGTAGGACTCATCAATTTATTAGATATTGCAGAAAATTATCTAAGCTTCTTTACCAAAAAAGGTCGCGAATTAGCCAAAGATATAGCTCAGACACTAATCAGCTATCAAACATTTGAAGATTATGCCAAGAAAAAACCAGCAGATGAAATCACCAGCCAAGCTATAGGCATAAGAAATGCAGCCAAAGCAATTTTGTGGGAAATTGATAGGCACGACCGCAAAAAATTTTCGTATAAATCACTCTATGAAGAAGCTAACAATGCACTAACAACAGATGATAAAGAAGAACTCATTAAAACTCTGCGTTCCTGGCGTGAAGAGTACATTAATGAGCTTGAAAAGCTATCAGACAACTAGCAACCTAATTCATGAGTACGTTTATTTTTTTAGATACGGGTGTCGTCGGAAAACTCATACATCCCCTTGTTGACCAAAGCAAAAATAGGTTGGTTCAAAACGCTGAAAGTGAAGTTAGGGAATCGACTAGAGAAGCAATTGAATGTAATGAGTGGTTAGAGAGGCTAACAAATGAGGGATATCGTGTAGTTATATCCGAAATCGTAAACTATGAAGCAAGGCGCGAGCATATCAGACGAATCCGCAATCGCAAATCTGGACTAGAAGAGAAACAAAAAGCTCTTAAAGCTCTTGAAAAACTAGATGCGCTAATCACAAAAAGAGTTGTATATTTTCCAGTTACTTGCGAAGAGGGCAACGTAATGCAAGAAGCGGCTGAGCTATGGGCTTTTGCACGCAATAATTCTTATGAAGCCCAAGATGCAGATTTAATTATAGCCGCTCAAGCCATCATTATTAAGAGAATAGGAATAGATGTAATCATTGCAACAACTGATACCGAAGACTTTAACCGATTGCTAAGACAGCACCACATTGAAGCTAGACGCTGGAGAGATATTATACCAAATCCGCCTTAGCATAATACCTGACACCAGTGAAAAACTTCCAGTGTCATTTTATTTTCCACGGTTTTTGTCCTGAAACTCAAGGGGCAATTCTCTAACCACTAAACTAATATTAGGAAACAAAACCATAATGTCACTATTAGAAGCACAGCAACTTACAATGCGATTCGGGGGTTTGACAGCGGTAAATCAGGTCAGCTTAACTTTGGAAAAAGGAGCGATCGCTAGTTTGATCGGCCCCAACGGTGCCGGAAAAACCACATTTTTTAATATGCTTACGGGCATCTATAAACCGAGTGGGGGGCAGTTGGTACTTGAAAATAAAAATATTACCGGTTTACCGCCGGATCGCCTGACAACTTTTGGCATTGCTAGAACTTTTCAAAATATCCGCTTGTTTAACAACATGACTGTGCTGGATAATGTTTTAGTAGGTAGACACTGCCGATTAAAAAGTGGTTTGTTGGGTGCAATCCTCCGGACTCCGGCTGTGATTTTGGAGGAACGGGAAGCTCAGAAAAAAGCCTTGAGTATGCTTGATTTTGTCGGTTTAGGTGCTTCTAAAGCGCCGGAGTTGGCAAAAAACCTTTCCTACGGGGACCAGCGGAGATTGGAAATTGCGAGGGCTTTGGCTTCCGATCCGAAAGTGTTGCTTTTGGACGAACCGACTGCGGGGATGAACCCGAACGAAACGGCTGATTTAACTCGCTTTATTTACCGGATTCGCGATGAGTTGGATTTGAGTATTTTGCTGATTGAACATGATATGAAGGTGGTGATGGGAATTAGCGATCGCGTTAGTGTAATGGAGTACGGTACTAAAATTGCTGAGGGCACTCCGGCAGAAGTTCGCGCAGATCCTCGGGTGATTGAGGCATATTTGGGAAAAGAAGAAGATGGCAATGGTTAATGGGTATTGTGTCCCGACAGATAAGTGAAGTGCTCCGTGCGCCTCCTAGGAAGAAGTGATATAATGTCTGGCAAATTAACCGCAATAAAAGTAGGGGCGGGTTTCACCAACAATATGTAATTCAAATTGATAATATTTATCAACCTGCCCCGGGCGACAGAATTTTATAACCAGCAACTCAACCGAAACTAGAGGAGGTGCGCAAGGCGCACCCTACGGCTTGATGTTGGGGGTTGTTCCTAAACTTTTGATGTAACTTGAGAGAATTTATTATTGAGTTTTCGCCTCCTGACAAACAATCCTAAAAAGATTGCAGTACCTAATAATGTGCTCGGTTCAGGAACTGCTTCTGCCTCTGCGATATTGTTCTTAACTTCTACTAACCTTAAGTTAGTGGCGCTGTCGAATGTCCGCGAATACACCCCAGAAGTAGACAGGAGGCTTTGTACTGCACTTCCTTCAGCCATTGAATTAAAATTAAGTGGTGTGGAATTAAAGCTGTTGCTGGCGGAAAAATCCAAATAAAGACCACTATAAGAGTCTAAAGCGCTGGTAAGTTGAAAAGAGTCTAACAGAATGTTAGTAACAGTGTTAATCAACGAGAAAGATATACTGCCACTCGTACTGCCGCGTTCGGATTGGCGGTTGTCAACTGATATTAAAAGATCTAAAACTGTCTGGAAACTGAAGGAAAAAGTTTCTGCGGCATCAATGGCGAAGTCGCCGATCACTGCTGCTTGAATTTGGGCGAAACCGGAATAGTTATTGCCGTCACCTTGGACTTTACTTTGCGAGAGATTGGCTGCCAGCAATTCGTGACTGTTAGATAGAAAAACTTTATCAGCAGTCGTCTCGCTAATAACTGAACCGCTGTTAGCTATTGTCGGAGTGTAAGTGTTAGTAACTGTACCTGTATCATTCGGTCTGTGACTGAAGTTGTTAATGCTTACTGCTGCTGCTGAGCCTGCGAGTATTGCAGCACTGCTAGGGGCAATGCCTACAGTCAAGCCGGTTACTAAAGGAGTTGCTAATAAAAATGCGATCGCTCCGGTACTGTGATTTAATTTCATGGTACATCTCCTTAAATTTGAAAAAGTTTAAGTGCTGTTATTTGTAACTTGTAGCGGTTGGTTTCGCTTACGGATTAATACTACCTCTTTACTTAGAGAGTTTTGTAAAGATACTGTCAATAAATTTTGTGTTTGATTAAAAGTTCTGTAAAGTGGGTCGCAACAACTTCTAAAAATACAGGGTGTCGGAGCTACGGGTGGTGTTGATTTAAGTAAAATTACTGCTTAATCTAAAAAAAGTTAATTTTAAAAAAATGCAATAAAAATTTATAATTAGTCGGGATAATATAATAAAGGACAAAGCAGAAAGAGTAATTATGTTGGAAATCAAAGACATTCACACCTACTACGGAAATATCCACGCTCTCAAAGGAGTATCGCTAACTGTCTCGCAGGGAGAAGTTGTGACATTAATCGGCAGCAACGGGGCGGGGAAAACTACAACTCTCCGCACAATTCAAGGACTGCTGCGCCCGCGCCAAGGCACTGTATTATTTGAGGGAAAGCCTTTAGAAGCACTATCTACAGAGGCGATCGTCCGTTTGGGGATTTCTCAAAGTCCGGAAGGGAGGCTAATTTTTCCGCGAATGACGGTGCAAGAAAACCTGGAAATGGGTGCTTATCTCCGCAACGATACTCTCGGTATCAAGTCCGATATGGAAAAAGCATTAAATTTATTCCCCCGTTTGCGAGAAAGAATTAGTCAAAAAGGGGGAACTCTCAGCGGCGGCGAACAGCAAATGTTGGCGATCGCCCGGGCTTTGATGTCGCGCCCCCGCTTGTTATTATTGGACGAGCCTAGTATGGGATTGGCACCGATGTTAGTCAGTCAAATTTTTGCGATCGTCCGCGATATTAATGCTGAAGGAACAACTATTTTACTGGTGGAACAAAACGCCCGCATGGCTTTAAGTGTGGCCCACCGCGGCTATGTCATCCAAACCGGTCAGGTGGTAGTCGCCGGTACTGCTAGCGATTTGCAGTCAAATGAAACTGTTCGCAAAGCGTATTTAGGTGAAAGTTAAATAGCTATCCTCGTAATGGGTAATCCTGTATTATATCATGTCCCGTTATACAACCATAATTCTGTTCGTAGTAAGGACTTTAGTCCTTATTAATTCATACATAGAGAGAGGACTAATACCCAATCCTGGGAAAGCTACCCCTTTTCTCATTCGGCCGTTGAAACCGCTGCATAGAGTCAAACTTTCGTGCACTCCAAGGGGAGTAAGAGATAAAGGGGGTATTTAAGGCGGATTTGGTATAAAGTCCTCACTACAAACACTCGCTAATTACGGGAAAACCGGACATCATATTATCTCGAGTGGGGTTAATTAAGTATCCTGGTTGCGATTGGGGCGGGTTTACTTGGCTTTCTGACTTGTATTAGAGATTTTGGTGAACCCGCCCCAGAGGGGATTTACCTTTATATTCCCAATTACCAATTACCAATTACCAATTATCCCAGTTGCGATCGCAACTTCCCCGTTTCCAATTCCGTCTCAAAAGCCGCCCGCACCTTTTCCCACTCCGCTTGCGCTTCCAACAGGCGATCGCGCGCCGTACTCACATCAAAAACCTGTTCCCCTCCAGACTCAACCGCCACGCGGCCCATATACTCCAACTCCTTGCAAACAGCAGAAAAAGACACGGCTCCTAAATTGGCGCTGCTCGACTTCAGCGTGTGAGAAGCCAGCTTCAAACTATCAGCATCGCCGAGAAAAATAGCCTCCTTAATGGTTTCTAACTGCTGTGGTGCGTCTAACAAATATATCTTAATCAGCTCCCCAAAAAAATCCGGGTCTTCCTCATCGTCTAGGTCGCGGAGATTGTGCCAAACATGAAAATCAATCGGCGAATCTGATCCGGGTTGAACAATCGAATATCCAGCATCCTCACTGTCAAGTTTATCGGAAATATCTTGATTTTTCGGCTCAGTAACGGCATCCAATTTCTCCCGATGCAGAGGTGAGCACTTGCTCAAGGCGAGCGCCAACTCTTCCCGGCGCACGGGCTTAGTAATATAATCGTCCATACCTGCTTCCAAACACTTTTCGCGATCGCCCTGCATCGCATTAGCAGTCATCGCAATAATTCTCGGCTTCTTGTTAGCCGGCCATTCCTGACAAATGCGGCGCGTCGCTTCCAACCCGTCCATGTTCGGCATCTGCACATCCATCAGCACAACATCGTAAGATTGCCGCTTCAGGGCCTCCAAAACCTCCAACCCATTAGCCGCAATATCAGCCCGATATCCTATCCTGTCGAGCAAATGCGTAGCGACTTTTTGATTCACCACATTGTCCTCAGCCAGCAAAATCCGAATCTGACTAGAATTAGCTGCATCCTGTCCAGCAGAATTGGTAGCAGACTGCCTCAAAACAGCAGGCGTCCGCAGCACGCGGTGCTGTTCTTGAGAATTTTCAAAATACTTCAATCCCGAAGTCAAAGTCATCACATTTGAAACTTCTCCCCTGCCGCTTTTGCCGCTAACATATCCAAAAACTTGCAACAACACATTATAAAACTGAGACTGTTTTAGAGGCTTCGTTAAAAAAGCAGAAAAATGTACTTCTGTAGTTTCAAGTTTTTTCCAAACTTCCGCCTTGCTTAAATAAGTAAACAGCACCAAAGGTAGCGCAACTTTGCGAAGGCTTTTAACTTTCTTCACATTTGGATTTAGACCGCCGCCGCTAGACAAAGTGCTGAGTTCAAATTTCCGAATCTCCACAGCCAAAGCCACACCGTCCATATCTGGTAGATTCATTGCCAAAATAGCTAAATCCAGCGCCGAGTTTTCTTTGATGATTTCCAAAGCCTCAGCACCCGAACTTACAGCCACGGGTATCATTCCCCAAGACTCTGCCTGCCGGATCAAAACTTGCCGATTAATGCTATGATGCTCGACAATTAACAAGCGCTTACCAGCGGCAAATTCCGGTCTTTTTTCCTCAGCCCGGATGTCATTAGCTTCAGCAATCACCGTGAAATAAAAAATCGAACCCGAACCCGATCTCGACGGCGGAGTAAATTCTGCAGGCCACCTTCCAGCCATACTTGGTTTGCTCGCAGAAACTGCCGGTTGAGACTTAGAACTTGCCGGAGAAACCTGGCTGACAACCCACATTCTACCCCCCATCATATCGCTCAAACGCTGGCTGATAGCCAGCCCCAAACCTGTCCCGCCGTAATGTCGCGTTGTCGAAGCATCCACCTGCGAAAAAGCTTTAAACAGGCGATCGATCCGGTCTGGGGGAATGCCAATTCCCGTATCATGGACAGCAAATTGAATCTCATATTGTCTGCTACGTGCCAACTGTCCCTGGTTAATTGCTAGCCGTTGCGGGTCTAGAATATTGATTGTTTCCGGCGAACTCTTAGCAGCTACCTGCTCAATTTGCCTAGCAGTACAGCAGACGACAATTTCTCCCGATTCTGTAAACTTAACTGCATTGCCCAGCAAATTTACCAAGATTTGGCGCAGCCTAGTGACATCTCCTAAAATGTTTTTCGGAACAGAAGAGTCAATAAAGTAAGCCAGCTCTAAACCTTTTTCTGAGGCTCTCGGAGCCAGCAATTCAAGAGATTCTTCTATACAGTTTTGCAGCTCGAAGGGGCTGCGTTCCAAATCCAGTTTTCCCGATTCAATCTTGGAAAAGTCGAGGATATCGTTAATAATAGTCAGCAAAGCATCGCCGCTGGTGCGAATTGTCTCCACAAAATCCCGCTGTTCTGGAGTTAGTTCCATATCCAGCAGCAAGCCCGTCATCCCGATTACCGCATTCATCGGAGTGCGGATTTCGTGACTCATAGTCGCTAAAAATTCGCTCTTAGCTTTGTTAGCAACTTCCGCCGCTTGTCGCGCTTGATCCAAAGCTTCATTTTGCTCAGCCAACTGTCGCTGTCGCTCAACTTCAGTTTCTAAAAGTTGTGCTTGAGCTAATGTAATTCCGACTTGAGCGGCAACATCTTCTAACAGTTCAATTTCGTCTGGAGTCCACTGACGAGTTGCATCGCACTGGTGTAAAGTAATAATTCCATTCGGTTTTCCTTGATAGGAAGTGCGAACCGCCAACATAGATTTTAATCCGATGCGGCGGCACATCGGCCCCGAAGATTCGAGCAAAGGATCGGCAAACACATCTGGAGATGCCAGGGCTATATCTTCAGCGAGGAGTTTTTCTGTGTAGGGGTTATAAGTGACAGAAAGTTCTAAATCTAAAGCCGATTCGTGACCGGGTTCTAAGTATTCCGCGACGCAAGGAAGGTGGGGATAAGGTTGGGAAAGATAGGTGTGAATTGTACAGCGATTGACGCCAAATACGCGACCGATTTGGGTGGCGGTCGTCTGAAAAATTTCTTGAGTATCTAAGGTCGATCGTACTTTTTGAGTAATTTGTTTGTGCAGTAAAACGCGCTGGTACTGACGTTGTAAAGTTCGCTCTCGCTCTTCGCGGGCAATTTCCGCGCCGATGTAATTGCCCATCAACTTTAAAATTTCAAAATTCAGCGGTTTCAAAGGAGATTTAGTGGTGCGGGAAGTAAAGCTCAAAGTGCCAAAAACTCGCCCTTGCACCATTACCCTCGTCCCCACAAAAGCCTCCAACTTGCGCACGCTGTAAGCGGGGTGGTTGCGCCACTCAGTAGTGCCGGCTGATTCGATAGAAATAGGTTCGCTCGATCGCAAAACCTCTCGCTCAAAGGTTCTGCTCAAAGAAAAACCGTCTCCTTTAGCAAATCCAAAGGGAAAATCTTCCGGTACATAAGCCGCGATCACTTCGTAGCGATCGCCCAAAACCCTGCCCAACAGCCCGATATCCATCCCAAACTGACTGCAACCCATTGCCAGCAACCGGAGCGTTCGATCGTCAAAAGAGCCTTCAGAGCTCACCATTTCCTCATAGAGCGATCGAATTGCCCGCTCGCTTTCCCGCAGTTTTTCAACCCCTTCGACGCGGTTGCACACATCGTGCAAAGTCCCTAAAATACCCGTTATTTCGCCCTGGGAATTACGCCTGACTTGGGCATATATTTCAACAGAAATAAAGTTATCCTTACTGTAAATTCCCAAGGAGTTTTTTCCCGACCCCGACTTGTACTTAAATCGCAGTTCTCGCCGTTCAAATTCCGACTTACCCGACAGCAAAGAATCCAATAAATTTGCACATTGCGCACGCTCATCTGGATGCACCCAATCTAAAAAATTACTTGCCAAACTTTCGGAAACCAAAAAATTCGTAATTTCCGTCCAAGCGCGGTTGAGAAATGTCCAAACCCCCGCCGCATCTATCTGGAAAATTACTGTTCCTTTCAAAGAGTCAAATAGTTGAAATTGAGCCTGATCGTGAGCCGGGTTTTTGAGTTCTAACTGCTTGTTTGGAGTAATATCTGTATGAGTTCCTACTACCCGCAGCGGTTTGCCCGTCGGGCTGCGCAAAACTTGACCCCGGTTCAGCACCCAGAGAGTGCTGCCGTCTTTGCAGTACATCCGATATTCTGCTGCAAAATCCGCTGTCTTTTGGGCGAAGTGCTCTTCTAAAGCTGCCTTTACGGAGTCAATATCATCTCGGTGGATGCGACTCCACCATTCCGATCGGCGATTCGAGATTTCCCCTTCTTTGTAGCCCAGCATTTCTTGCCACCGTACCGAATAAAAAAACTCATCTGTTTCGAGATTCCAGTCCCAAATCCCCTGATTGTTGACTGCTGCGGGGAGATTTGGCCGCTCCTGGAAACTGTGAGGAGAAATTTCAGCCGCGAGGTGCCTATTTGCTGCCCTCCCCTGTATTTCTGCTGAGAGTCTTTGGTATTGAGCGTTGCTAGATTCTAGCTGGCGCTGCAAAGCGATCAAGCCAGAATGCAGAGATTTTGAATCCAGTGCTTGTAAAAGGATAGTTTTAGGATTGACAATCCCGATCGGGTGATTGCTTTCGTTGATGACTAATAAAGGCAACTGGCAGTAGTTTTTTTGCAGCAGGGCGACTGCTGCTTCCAGGGTAGAGTGCGATCGCACCAGCGGCGGCGAAATGCTGCAAATCGCTCCGGCTTTAATTTTGTTCGAGTCTCTTCCCAGGGCCTGCAACTGCACGATGTCCCGCGAACTTACCACCCCAACCAGTTTGTGAATGTTGGGATTTAGAAATTTGGAATTTTGAGCAGCACCAGTCGAGTGTTGTTCGGGGGTTTCAGTGATTAATACATAGGTAACATTGTGTCTGAACATCAGTTGCGCCACATAGCGAACCGAACAATTAGCAGGAGCGTGAATAATTCGCGAGGCTGCGATTTGAGGGATTTGATAAAGTTTAATTAAACTCGCGGGCAGCTCTAATTTCGGATGCAGAATTGGCAGCGGCGGAGGGAACGCGAAACCCACCGCAGGTGGCGAAGCGCTGCTAATTGCTTTTTGTGTCGTCGAGTCCTCAATTCCCTGCAACAAAAGCACCAAGCTTTGAGGGCTAATTAAACCGACAAGTTCTTCAGTGTCGCTGACGACGGGCAAATGGCTGATCTTATTTTTCTCCAGCAGATTTGCTAAGGCAAAAAAGTCGGGGATTTCCGATTCTCGGGCTACTGTTACGGTTCGGATCATGATTTGCTCGATGGCAAATCCGCTCAAAGCAGCGCCGATCGAGTTTAGCTGTACGACATCTCGCGTTGTAAAAATCCCCAGCACTGTCTGGCCGCCCCGATAGGGAGCTTCTGAGCCGTTGAGACGCAGCCTGTTGCCTCCTGCGTGTACCGCACGCGGTACGCCGTTGTAGAAACCCGACTGTTGCCGCGATTGTGGGGAAGTCCCGTTCGTGGGATTTCCGAATTGAGAATTCCCGCGCGATTCTACCACGAGGACGTAACTGGCTCCTGTGCTGCTCATCAGCTCGATCGCCTCTTCTACGGGCGTCTCAGGGGTGACAGTGAGGGGATTGCGGTTAATGACCTGACTGAGGGAGGGAATAAACATCAGGGGGCATAAAAGTTATATTTGTTGGAAAAACCCGATCGCCAGCAGCAGGTTGATTGAGAGGCTTTACCCGCGAGATTTCCCAGCGCCCTCAAAGTTTCTGTACGATTAGACTCACCCATACTTCCAGCATTTTGGCAGTGAAAATTAATTCGGTGCCAAATCCTGATAATTGACGGGTTCTGACTTTCAGAACCAATGCTATCTGCCAGAGGGCGGACATGAAGGCTGGCGGGCAATTCCTCGCTTAGCATCACTGCTGCGGGTTTACGAGCAAGAATTTCTGCGATTGTCTAGACTGCACCCTACTTTCTCGCCCTCAACGGAACTCTCGCTCGGATTCTGTTTGAGGCAAGATACCTGCACGCTACCAATTTACCAGTGACAGGATGGGAATCACAACATGACGATTTAGGTATTGCAACTGTGCAATTAGGGGTTCAAGGGTTCAATGGCTAGAGGGATCGAGGGCCAAACCGGCCGAAAATAAATAATTCTGCTCATAACTAATTCTATCTTATGGCAATTATGACCCCGAGGATTTGAGCTTCAATTCTGGCGATCGAACTTGATGAGAATAGCGCTGTTCCCCGGGATCCCAAAAGTCGCATTACCACCCTTGAGCGTTAAGCTACCAGCAACCTCATCCATTCTCCGAGAACTGAACTCCCGCACCGTGCCATTACCGGCTTTGAGCAGAGCCGAAATATCAGCATTAACCGTGTAAGATTTGGCTCTATCGTTGACAACCAGCAAGTAAACATTGTTGCTAGTATCAAGAGTTGCAACTGCCATTAAATCCGAACTGTTAGTGATAGGAAAAAAGGTAGTTTTCCCACCCTGCAAAGCCCTAATTCCCATCCGCAAAGCATAGTAGCCCGCGCGCCGCTTGCCGGATGGCCCCAGCAAACCTTCTGGCCGTCCCGGCTTTCCCCAGTCGTACAAACAGAATATGTGACTTCCGTAAATATAATTATCCCCCGGTTGGGAACCTCGAATCAAATTCTTAATTACATTTAAAGCTAAAGATAAATTGTTATAGCTAATCTCGTAACTTCCCCATTCTCCTAACCAAAGCTGCGAGTTAGCGCGGACAGTACCGTTCATCCAGCCGCGTACTCTGCGGGTGTAGTTAGAAATATCTGCATCGTAGTTGTGGACATTGACTGTATCGAAATAATTAGGAATTTCTTGCAAAGCACTAGCCGGCCAATTGCTGCCGCCTACAGTTTTCGGGCCGTGGATGCGGTAAGTGCGCGAAGGCAAATAAGTTTTGTAAACAAAGTCGATCGCATCTTTTGCCACCTTAACCAATTCAAAATAGTCAGCCATAGTCCCGCCCCAACCCTGCTGGCGATTGTCCGGTTCGTTGTGAATTTCCCAATCATCAACGCCGTAATCATTGCGAACATTCAGCCAATAAACCGTAGCAAAAACGTGTTCCCACCACTCGTTCCAATCTTCTTTTGCGCGAGGCGGATTCAGTTGCAGAGACCAACTCGGATTCCAGGTATTGTCAACATTCCGAATACTCACCACCGGGCGAATATTTGCTTGTTTGAGACTATTAAAAATAGTTTTGGCATTGCCTTGCCAAACTGTGCCGGGTTCTCCCGACCACCAATAATCGCTACCCTGGGGCGGCTCGGTCATAATCTTATCCCAACGCGCCCAATTAATTATATTTGGATTTGTCTTAATTTCGTCAATAGACGGCCAGCCGTATTTACCATCATCATCTTCAGATTCCCATCGAGACATACCGCCGTAAATGCGGTATGTATTAATTCCCAAATCTTGCAAATCTTTGATGTCAAAATTGATATTGCCCTCGACAGCACCGATGTAGCGAGTGCTAACACCCGCAGCATTGCCGGAAATTTTAATTGTTTCAATGTTTTGAGCAAAAGTTGTCGTTCCGCTGAATAACCCTATGCCAATAGCCATTAAAACGCCGATTGTAAAATTCCGAATAGTTGTTTTTGATAACACTGAGTTAATAACTAATGACAAACTGCCTAATACCTACTGACTACTTAACTTCAACCGACGCTGAAGTTCTCCCGCCGCCGTCGCAATTACGACCGCCAAAATCGGGTGCAGCGGCTCGCTGTAGCGAACTTCTGCATAAGTGAGCGAATGAATCAAAGTAAAATAGCCACAGACTAGCAAAAGTGGCAAAAACTCCCGCCAGCGATGCCGCAAAACAATCATGCCCAAAGCAGCAAATACAGGCAAAATTCGTGACCAGAAAATGCCGACAATCCGTTGCGGCGAAAAGAATGGCCGCATTGCCTCCACATTAAACATAGCGTGAGAAGGCCAGTCACTCATAGGGTTTCCCAACCATAAAAAAACTGCCTTTTGCAAACAATACCATACATAGACTGCAGGCTCGCGGAGGATTGAAGCGATCGCCCGTTTGGTAAAATAGCGATCGCCCTCAATTGTAAAAGCATTGTGTCCCCCATTCCGAGCCGGATTCAGTTCTTCATCCCAAATTTGAACCAGATTGCGTTTTGGCACTTGTTCATAGGCCAAATGATAAAACTCGGGACTTCCTTGCCACAGCAGTGCCGTAGAAACGCTGTAAATCAAAAAAGTTTTGTGAGTTCGATAATTGTGGTAAGTCCAAGGTGCAGTAATGATGATAATTGCGCCCAAATAAGCCATAAACAAAGCTATCTTGCGCTTAAAAGACCATTGGCGCGGCATCAATAGTGGCACAATTGCTAGAAGCAACATCCCTGTCGGCCGACAAAGATTCGTAATTGCCAACACCGCACCTGCTAATGAAAAATTTTGCCACTGCGGCTGTTCCAATGCCCGCAGCAGACTCAGCACTGTTAAAATTATTAAAGGCGCGTATAAAATCTCTGTTTGCACCCGGCTGACATGAAGAATGAGGGAGGGATGCAGCGCAATTAATCCAGCCGCTACTAAGGAACTTTGAGCGCCAGTAAAACGCCGTGCTAGGATAAAAGTTAGCGGTATGATTGTCGCCCCCAAAAAAGCTTGTACGTAGACTACAGCTGCGGGAGAACGACCAAAAATTGCATAGCATCCAGCCACAAAAAATGGATAAATTGGTGTCCGGCCCGGCCACTCAAAAAAATAACCCTTCAGCAGCGCGTATGCCAAACCCTCATAGCCCGGTTCATCGCCTTTGAGACGGGCGGGGGTATCGGGGAGAGTTTGGTTGGTTTGCCACGCCAAATAAAGGCGGAATGCCAGTCCCAGCAGCGTCAGACAAATCAGTGCCAAGACAATTATGCGGTGATTTCTTTGCTGCTGCGCGGAGGATATGTCTGGTGTCATAAAAACTGATTGCGAAGATTTGATTGGCTTGCTCCCAATTTTTTAGGTAGGGAATGTCAAAAATTATAACCCGACTCATCCCAGATGCCTTAGCCGTTTTAGTAAAACTTTTAAAATACATAAAAGCTCCGCGTCATTTCTCAAAAGCCCCGGGATTTATTCCTTCGCAGGCTGATTGACGGGAGTAATACCCCATCCGGGATTTATACCCCTTTATTCTTTAGTCCGCTTGGAGTGGACTTCCTTTGTATAGTAGTAGTTTCAACCGCCTAGTCCAATTGGAGATTTTTAACGCGGATTTGGTATGATTATCAAATCTAGAATCTCAAATAGGCTGACTATAGCAATCCTAAATGAGTTGTAATTTTTTTACCCCACCCCAGCCCTCCCCTTAGTAAGGGGAGGGAGTAAGAAATTCACAAATGATTTACGAGCGCTATATGGACTATTCCCATGTAGCCGGATTATATATTATTTACCGCCCGAGGTAAAGTTATCCATCGCTAATCTAACTCGACTTGTGAGCGAGTTTGTTAGGTATTGTAATAAAAAAGCACTAACTATACAAATTTGAATCATTAATACATAAACTAAAATAGCACGACCACTACTCAAAAGTAAAGGTTCACCGGGAACAAGCACAGTAAAAAACTTTCGTATAATAATTAATCCTATAAACTGCGTTAAATATAGTTCATAGGAAATAGGAGAAATTCCTGTTAAAAATCTAGTTATTAACTCAGAAAATTTTAATTTCCTACAAGTATTGAACACAATTACAAATATGCCAAATCCAATAAAAGCATCATAAAAAGACAACCCAACAGGAAAAGCGACGCCTAAAATTTTTAGGTCATTAGCAAACTTTAACGAACCTATAATACCCAATAGTTCAAAAATTATTGCTAGGGCTATGGTGACTGGCTTAGTTAGGTAATTAATTAAGAGATTAGGATTACTTGCATAAACTTTTGCCATTACCATTCCTAAACAAAACTCAAATAACCTTGAAATTGCTAAATAGCCTGGATAACCGAAATCGCCTATTATTGGCATAAATAGGTTAAAACCTAACATTAAAACTAAAAATGTATAGGTGACTTTAATGAAAAAAGAAGTTAAAATAAACTGTTTGATAGAAAGTTGTTGTAAAAAGTTAAATATAAAAAAGAAACACAAATAAAATTGAATTAGTGGAAACATAAACCAAGAAAATGGGATGGCTTTATCGAGAATTACCCAACTTCTCCAAAATGACCACCATCCAAAATAGCCATAAAATAAATCTGACCTTAACCAAGGAATTATCAAAGATACAACTAAAAGTATCCAGTAGGTAGGGTAGAGCCGGAAAAACTTTTTTCTCATAAAAGTGCTCCAGCTTTCATCAGGTTTTAAAATTCGTGAATAAGTCAGTCCAAAACCACTGAGAATGAAAAAAATATGAACTCCCTGATATCCAAGCAAGAAAAATATATTCAGCAAATCTAAAACTATATTGCCCACACTATTAAAGGGCAGGGGAAAAAACTTGGCGACAGTCGAGGCTGGCCCTACTACTTTTAGATATTCCAAAAAGTTGCTGTATCCAAAAAATGGAGGCAAGAAATTGAAGGACCAAAAATGAACCCCCACTACCCAGCAGGCAGCAAAACCTCTCATCATATCTAATTCTTGAAATCGATTATACTTAATCAATAAAAATATCCGTTTAACTCAAAATTATAGCAACAGTTAGGACAGTTACAATGTCAAGCCTAGGACGTACTCGATCGCTCCTAGGATTCGGCAATAATTCTAGTCTATGTCATAAGATCCGGCCCTGTCATATCAAATCCGTTAGCATCGTCCTGTATTCATCTCTCTCTCTGTTCTCGAACTCTGCGTTAAGAGCGTACTCTGCGGTTTAATCATTCCAATGCAACCGGAATTGATATTAGTCATTAGTCATAAGTCATTAGCCAACAGCTTTGAGATTACACCCACTTCCCCAATACCACCCGAATAGTACCGTCTTCTAAAGTTTCTTCTTCTTCCACTGCAAATCCCTGCTTTGGCACTGTTGCCATCAAAGCATGATATCCGTAACGCTGAGTTAACTCGTTCAACCACTGCCGAGAATATCTGTAAGCTCGATCCTATGCTGAAATAATCGCTTTAAACTGCCCGTCTTCCTGCTGCTTGAAGCCCATATCGTTGCTGGCAGCTCCTAGATATTGGCCGCGTACAATTACCTCTGCTTTCTCGGGACGTACATCTCCTTGAAACCCATACAGACGCTGACCTGTTTCGTGTACCTCAACCCGAGCGAATCCTACATCTGCCAGCGCTTTTACTAAGGCATCTCGATTCTTAATCTGCGTCTTAATTGAAGTAAAGTGTGACATAAAAACTCGAGTTTGTGATACTTTTGATATATAGCAATCCTTGCAGGAGTCGTATTTTTTTTACCCCACCCCAGCCCTCCCCTTACTAAGGAATGAGAATTAAATAACTTCCACAAGTTTGTGGGATGGGCGTCCCGCCCGTCCTTTTTGGACGGGCGGGA